>MTKS01000255.1 GCA_004028495.1 Candidatus Electrothrix marina | reverse complement strand
CTCGTTCGCAGGGATTTGAAACGGACTTCGCATTGCTGCGGCTTCGGCATTGGTATAGCCGCCAAGGTATGTGCGGTCGCCGTTGCTTGGGCGTATCTCGTTCAGAACCTGTTCGATGTTTTCATGGCTGTCCTGCACATACTCTGTGAATGGCACGCTCTTGTCAGGAACAAAGGCTGCTTGTCCAGTGGGGTTGAATAGCGGGTCGTTGCTGGCGCATGCGGGGATGAGGGGGAGAAGGCAGAGGTGATACCATAGGGACTTAATTTTTGTAGCGTTCATTTTATCTTTCTTTTTGGCCTGCTGCGCCGGTTGATGTCTGACTCCTCAACTCCTGTCAACACACCCCCGACCGAATTGAAAAATCGGCCTGAAAATGTTTTCATGGTTTGTTCCTCCTTGTATCCTGAAAGTTGTCGGGACACTTTCATTTTACATAAGGGGCGGGGCAACTCATATATTAATTGGGTTGCGGGCTGAAAGCCCGCTTTTTAAGGGGATTCGACAGGAAATATCTTACCGGTATGCCGGGTGCGGCAGGGGCGAACCCATGTGTTCGCCCTTTTATATCGGGAAGACACGCAGGTCGTGCCCTTACACCCTGCATCTGAAAAAGGGATCTTGTTTGTGAAGAATACCTTGCAGGCTTACCAGGTTCGCACCTTGCCTGTGTCGATATGGACAAAATCGGAGTCGGCATAATAGCCCACACCGCCGGATTTGAGTGCAACAGCACAGTCCCGAACAAGGCGGGTTTTTTGCCCGCTCAGGCGGATATCAACAGCCATGCCCTTCATATGCAGACTGCGTTTCGCGACCCCTCTGCTCCTGCTGCGCAGGGTGTTGTTTGTCTCAGGGGATCGATAACCGGAAATGACCTCATAGGTACTGTTACAGCGCATCTCCTGTTGCATTGCCCAGAGAATATCCAGCAGGGTCGGGTCGATGGAGTGGATTTTCGACGTGCGGAAATCCCTGAGATAGGTATTGATTTTTTTCAAGGCGACCGGATCATATATCCCGGCGTTCGCATAGGTGATATCAAGGCGTTCGTGCGTATGGGTATGATAGAATGACAGCGTTCGGGGTCTGTTTTGCCCGGTGATCCGGGAAAGAGCCCATGCCGGTGCGGCCTGAGCGACAATAAACCCGACAGCGGCCTTGGCTCCTAAGTGCAGAAATGAGCGACGTTTCATAGTTCCCTCTCCATAGTGTTTTATTGCGGGAGATTACTCAGGTTGCAGGATCGGAATTCGGCGTCAATCTCCTTAAAGACTCTCCCGCCCTTGGCAGGTACGGTCCGCCGACCTGTTGATCGGCGGTACCGTGCGCGTTTCTCCGAGAGCGTTTCCTCTCCTGTTTGTCCTGACAGGAATCAAAGACGGGCAACAGCCACCCATTGCTGCCGTCCGTTGCCGAACGGCGGGTAACCGGACCTGGTCGGCGTGCGTTTATGCCAGTCGGTTACTGAAGCCGGTGTTTTTCCCTTGCTGCCGTGTCCGTGGAACAGCTCATAATGCACCACTTTGCCGGATTCGTTTTTATGCACCTTGACCACTACCCCGAGATGGGCAATGCCTTTTTGCGGGATCAGCAGATCGTCAACCGAGAAGTCCCTGTACTCGGAACCGTTTCGACCGAAAAACAGTACCGCTCCCGGTTTGAGCAGGTCGGTGTTTTCTTCGGCATTCCTGATAAGCCGCAATTTTCCGCGTTCATGATACCACCGGGCAAGCGCTCGAGAATCGCGATGTTTTTCAACTGATGGAAAATCTTTTGCCGGACATCGATGTTTCAGGCCCAGCAAAACACGATGGAAAATGCCGGAGCAGTCTGTCAGCGGTTTGGTCGCGTACAGCAGCGACTCCTTCTCCAGTGCCGTGACGACCTCACGCAGGGGGGTTGCGACATCGCCCATCCAGCATTGTGCCGAAGCAGGCCCGGAATCAGGCGCGGAAGCGGTTTCCGGCGGAAACGCAGGAGGAGGCGGACTAGGCAACGTAATAGGTAACGCAACGGGTAATGCAACGGGAAGCGTAACAGGTGTCTTTACAGAGAGCGGCGGTTCCGACGGTACAATGAGTTTGTTGAAGAGGGCGGGCTGAACAGAATCTGTTGTATCAGCATTCATTGTCCGCCGCAGTACCGGAGCAACAAGAGGTTTTCCGGCGGTAAGTGTTTTTTCTTTCTGAAGTACGATCTCGGTTTGATTGACAGGCGGATTTTCGTACCTTGTCTGCGTGTCGCTCAGTTTTTCATTGCCGCATGCCGAAAGGGCGAGGGCAGCAATAAAAGCGCCGGTCAGCGTGATCAGTCCTCTGTGTTCATAGAATTCTCCTTTGGTTTTCATGAGATTACTCCCTGGTATGGCAGAAGCAGGCGGCCCGGCTGTCTCTCCGTGAGACCCGTGGCTTTCCGACACCGCCTCGCGACGGCTGTGGCTTTGTTCAAGTTTCTCAAGCCGAACAACCTTGTCCGGCTCTGACCAAGAAAGCTTTGTACCCGCTTGTTAAAAAGCAGTTTCGCTTATTCTCTAAAATGCATAAGTTGTACCATGAACAAAAATTTGAACCCCCCGGTTTAAATTTTTATCTTGCTGATTGTGTGTATTTATCTGTATAGACAAGTAAATAATTATTCCTTATTGTGAATTTTTGTTATTTATTTTCCGCAAGAGCGGAAATCGTGCGTTGATCGGCTTATTATCAAGTGACAGAAAATGTCAGGGATGGACAAGAGACGGCACCGGCTATGCCGGATTACGCTTGCAAATTTATTGAGACGTTTTAGAATAACCTCCCTCTGTGCGTGTTGCCTGCTGTTCTTTCAGGCGGTCTGCAAGGGCGGGATGAAGAAGGGCGACAAGATTGAATTCAAAGGAATCGGAACTATTATGGCACTCATAGTGCAGAAATTCGGCGGTACCTCGGTGGGGTCCACTGATAAAATAAAAAACGTGGCCGAGCGGGTGCTTAGGCAGCAGAAGCAGGGGCATCAGATGGTGGTGGTGCTTTCCGCTATGTCCGGCCAGACGGATAAGCTGCTGGGGCTGGCAGCGGATATGCAGGACATGCCTGATCCGCGTGAAATGGACATGCTGCTGTCCACGGGTGAGCAGGTGACCATCGCCCTTTTTGCCATGGCCGTCAAGGCGGCGGGCAGCGATGCGATTTCCCTGCTGGGCGATCAGGTGCATATTCATACAGAGGCAT
>MTKS01000254.1 GCA_004028495.1 Candidatus Electrothrix marina | reverse complement strand
CCTTTTTGATATCAAAGTGATATTATTGAGTGCGCAAAACGGCGTATGGTATTGTTTTCCACGCGGATGGAAGATTTCTAAAATCCGATGTATCGGTTTTTGATAGAGCGAATATGTTTTGGTTGCATTATGAACCGAGATAGCCGAATCAGACATAGGGTTACCAGGCATAGTGTTACAGCACGTCGGGAAACTGAGGCTTCAGTTTTTTGAAAATATATGCACCGCCGGCCAGCATTCCCAGAGTGAACAGCCAGTAATACACAGTGTATGATAGATGGTTCCAAAAGGGCTGAAAGGTGATAAATGAATCTCGATATCCCTGGATAATATAGTAGACAGGGTTCAGTTTAAGAAACCATTGCACCTTAGGGGGCATCATTGTAATGTCCCAGAAAATAGGGGTAACCCAGAAGCCGACCTGAAGGAGAACCGTGACCAGCTGGGCCACATCACGGACAAAGACATTCAGCGCGGATAAGGTCCAGGAAAGACCTAAGGCAAGCACTAACATGCAAAAGAGATAATAACCTGCCTGAAAATAGTACAGACTGAAAGGCATCTGCTGAAAGACCAGCAGGACAAGCAGCACGAGCAGAAAAATAGCATGAGTGACCATGCCGGACAAGATCTTTACCACCGGCAGGATCTGCGGCGAAAAAATGGTTTTTTTCACCAGATGGCTGTGGGCGACAATAATATTGGTCGAACCGCTGATAATATCAGAAAAGATGTACCAAGGAGCCAGACCTGCTGTCAGCCAGACGATAAACGGCACATCGTTCAGAGGTTTTGCCTTGAATCCCACGCTGAAAACAAACCAGAACACCGAGATCATGACGAGCGGATGAATCAGCGTCCACAGGAGCCCCAGCGAGGAGCCCACATACTGGGCACGTATCTCTCTGACCGCCATAGCGGTGATCAGTCGGCGTCGAGCATGGAGGAGTCGAAGAAAAGATAAAAGGCTATTCATATCAGGTAAAAAAATACAGGGCAGGGTATAATCTATTTGCTTTTTTTTGCACAGGTCAAGAGAAGAGTCTGGAAGTCTGAGCCTTTTTTCTTTGTGTGAAAAAAAACACAGAAAATCTGTGCTGTTTAATGCCGTGTCTTGCCACGTTAAATGTCACGGTGTTCCTTTGCTTGGCTTCTGGAAATAACACCTGAGACAAGTTAAGGATAATTACAGGAAGCGTCGAGAAAAAGCAACTTTTTTGTCGTCAATCTTTGAGGAAGTCACATAATGTCTATATGTATCAGCTAAGTATGTCTTGTTGGTTGATTTATTGATTGACTTGCCTCGGATTCAGGCGATAAAACAGGGATCTTTGCCTGCCGAAAAAAAAGGTAGGGAGACGACTCTCTGTTTTCCCGTTGTTACTGCCCACATTATACTCCTTGCCGGGTCGAAGATCTTCCGGTATGATATCTTTTCTCGTATTCTTTCGCCTATCATGCGAGGAAAAGAGGGAATGTGCCGATGTCGATTGAAGACGGAACAGCGATTCGTCCTGTGAGCATATCCTGCCATAAATTCATCTTGGAAATGCCGTTTTCCTGAATATTACCCCCTGGATTGTTGAACCAATGACACAATTACTTTTTGAAATCGGAACCGAAGAAATACCTGCCAGTTATATACAACCCGCTCTTGCCTTTATGCAACAGACCTCTCAGGCCAAACTGAAGGAGCTGGGATTGGGTTTCGGTGCAGTTCGTACTGTGGGAACTCCACGCCGTCTGACCTTGGCTATCGACGGACTCCAGACTCGCCAGGAAGATCGCCGTCAGGAACACACAGGGCCGGCCAAAAAGGCTGCTTATGATGCGGACGGTCAGCCGACCAAGGCTGCCCGGGGTTTTGCCCGTTCCCGAGGGGTTGCTGTGGAAGATTTACAGATTATCGAGACCAAGAAGGGCGAGTATCTGATGGCGGTGGAGGAGATCAAGGGGCAGGAGACCGGTGAGTTGCTCCCGGCTTTGCTGGATGAACTCTTACGCTCTCTTCCCTTTCCTAAATCTATGCGCTGGGCTGAAAGCAGTATGACTTTTGCCCGCCCTCTCCAATGGCTTCTTGCCCTGTATGACGGCAAGGTTATTGATCTGACGGTTGAAGGGGTACAGACCGGGGCAACAACCCTCGGACACCGTTTTATGGATCCAGGGCCGGTGGAGATTCGTGATTTTGATCATTATCAGGAAGTATTGACGGCCAAGTCTGTGCTAGTTGATCAACAAGTTCGACGTGAGGCTGTTATTGACGCCGTGAAGAAGGCGGTTTCTGAGCGGGTAGGGGACAAAGGGCAGCCTGTTTTGGATGAAGGCCTGATTGACACCGTGACCAATCTGGTGGAAATTCCCTGGGGGATTTGCGGCAGCTTTGATGAAAAGTTCTTGGCCCTGCCTGATGAAGCCCTGATCACCTCCATGCGGGAGCATCAAAAGTATTTTCCTGTAGTGGATAGCGAGGGGGCCCTGCTGCCCTTTTTCGTTGCCGTGAATAATACCGATGTTAAGAATAAGGCAATGGCAGCCAACGGGCATGAGCGTGTTCTGCGGGCTCGCCTTGAGGACGGGCTGTTTTTCTTTAACAAGGACAAAGAAAAGCCCCTTGCTGATCGGATGAAGGATCTTTCCGGAATTATTTTTCAGCGTAAGCTGGGGACTATGGCCGAGAAAAGTGAACGTCTGGTTGCGCTTGCATCTTTTCTGGCAGAGCGACTGGCCCCGGAGATGCAGGAAGATGCAAAACGGGCTGCGCAATTAGCCAAAGCCGACCTGCTGACCGAAATGGTCGGCGAGTTCCCCTCCCTCCAGGGAATTATCGGTCGGGATTATGCCCTGCTGGATGGAGAAAAGCCTGCGGTTGCCGATGCTGTGCATGAGCATTACCAGCCGGTTCGGGCAGGAGGACAATTGCCTGCCTCTCTACTCGGTGCTCTGGTGGGGTTGGCTGATCGAATGGATACAATGGTTGGATGTTTTGCCATTAATGAGCGCCCGACCGGTAATAAGGATGCCTTTGGGCAACGGCGACTGGCCTTGGGAATTATCTCTATTCTTCGCCATCATAATCTGCATCTTTCCCTGATCGGGCTGGCTGAACAGGCCTTGCAGGGCTATGCCGATAAGGTGACCCCGGTAGAAGATACCTTGGAACAACTTATCGACTTTATTCGTCTCCGTTTTGAAAACGACCTGATCGCCTCCGGGATGAAACAGGAGGTGGTTGAGGCGGCGACCTCGGCGGGGTTTGATGACCTCATGGATTGTCTCGCCCGG
>MTKS01000253.1 GCA_004028495.1 Candidatus Electrothrix marina | reverse complement strand
AGCCCGCATTTTTATGATCATAGCTTTTTATAAGAAGCTTCCGTTTTGCACATAAGTCCATGATGTGTTTCTTCATTGGAGAATCAGGAACCTGCTCTGCGGCCCATTCTTTCAGACGTCTGAGACGTTGCGCGAACGATGCCTTGTTTTCGGCCCTATAAGCATTCCATATCTGTTCCGATGCCTGAGCGAACGATTCTCTCAGTACCTTGGTCGCACGACTGCGTATCTTGATGAATGCATGAAGAAAACATTGCAGGCATTCAATAACTCTGGAGATTGAAAAACTTCAGCGAGCCGCATGAAATGGACTTGTTCGGGGATAAAGGTGTCGTTTTTGAGTATAATGCAAGGGGCGAACCTATGTGTTCGCCCTGAATATCCCATGCAGTATATCAACGGGCAGACACACCGGTCTGCCCTTACGAGCTCCTCTTAGGAAAGAAACCGAATATTATTCTCGCTCGGTTTCATCTCCGGGCTGGGAAGAATGAGAATAGTTGCCTGATGTTTATTTTCCAGCTCCATGAGTTCGGCCCGTTTCTTATTCAGAAGATATTGCCCGACCTCAAGGGGCAGGTTGGCCTCCACCCGCTGGACTTTTTTGCGCGTCACCCCGGTCTGGATACGACGGAGATAGTAGAGGGCCAAGGTCTCCACAGAGCGGACCACCCCGCGTCCTTCGCAATGTTCACAACGACGATAGCTGCCTTTTTCAATAGGCGCACCCATTTTCTGGCGGGAAATTTGCATCAGGCCGAAACGGGAGATCCGGCTGATATCAACCTTGGCCTTATCCCGCTTCATAGCATTTTTAACCTGTCGTTCCACCTCTCTGATATTGCCCTTGCTGCGCATATCAATAAAATCCACCACAATCAAACCGCCCAGATCCCGCAGGCGTAACTGACGGGCCAGTTCTTCCCCAGCCTCCATATTGGCCAGGAAGATAGACTTTTCAAAATCACCTTTTTGCGAGGTCCGACCGGAGTTGACATCAATGGCCACCAAGGCCTCGGTGGGATCAATTACAATAGAGCCTCCCGAAGGCAACTGCACCTGGGGTTGGTAAATGGATTCGATCTGTTCTTCAATATTACTCTGATTAAAGATCGGTTTTGAACCTCGATGCAATCTGACCTGGACTTTTTTTCTGGCGGGCAGGGAGCATATCAACGAATTTTGCCACCTGATTATAGGAATCCTCGGTATCAACAATAATTTCTTGGATATCCTGGGTAAAATGATCCCGAAGAAAACGATGCACCGTGTCCTGATCCTCATAGATTAATGCCGGGGCCGAGGAGGTCTGACCTCGTTTTTTGATCTCCTCCCACAGACCTGTGAGATAGTGCAGATCCTGCTGCAGAGCGGTCTTGGTGATTTCCGCACTTGCGGTGCGGACAATATAGCCGATACCTTCGGGGATGTTCAAGTCGGACATGATTCCCCGCAGCTGGCTGCGCCGCTGTTCCCCGGAAATCTTCCGGGAGATGCCCGCACTGTCGCTACCCGGCATAAGGACCAGACAACGTCCGGGCAGGGAAAGATAGGTGGTCATATTGGCACCCTTGTTGCCGGTGACCTCTTTGACTACCTGGACCAGGACTTCCTGACCGCGTTTGATCACATCTTCGATCTTGAGCTTTTTCCACTGTTGCTGATTGATCAGCTGACGGCTCTGCTCGCTGACGTCCTGCCGATAATACTCGGGGTGGATATCGTTAAAGGGCAGGAAGCCGTTGCGGCCCGTGCCGATTTCCACAAAGGCGGCCTGCAGGTTGGCCTCGATAGAAACAATACGGCCTTTATAGATATTATTTTTGGTTCGCTCGCGCACCACCGTGTTGACGTGGAACGACTCAAGGCGACCGTCTTCCACCTGGGCGATACGGCATTCCTCAGGCTCTTCCGCATTGATCAGCAGTCGGATCTGTTGTTTTTTTTGCGGTTTCTGTCCGCTTTCCTCTTCAGTGTCCTCTACGAGATCATCTTCTTCAGAGTAATCGTTTTTCGTTGTCGGGGCGGATGAGGCACTCTGCTTCTTTCGGTTATTATTTCTTGGTTTCGAGGGCCTGCTTTTCGGCTTAACTTCCCGGCTGCTGTCCTTTTGCTCGTTCTTTTGCGCTTCCCCTTGCACCTCGGGTTCCTGCCCGGCTTCTTCTTTTCCTACTGTTTCTGCTGTTTCCTGCTTGGCAAAACTCGGCTTTTTCCCCCGTCTGCGCGGTCTGCGCGAGGGCTTTTTCTTTTCTTCCTGCACCTCGGCGGACTCAGCCTGTTCCGGTGGCGTCGTCTGCTGCTTTGCCTGCCGAGCAGGGACGGTCTCCTCCGCTGCATTTTTTTCAGGTACAGTTTTCAGTGTTTTCTTTACAGGGGGCTTTGCCGGAGGGGCCTGTTGCGTTATTTTGGCTTGTTGCGCTGCTTTGGTTGGTGCCTGCTTGGTCGGGTGCTTTTGTTTGCCCCGAGGAGACGGCGTTGTTTTTCCTGTTTGTTCAACCTGCTCGGCGTTCTCAACTTTCTCGATTTTCTCAGCCTGATCGGCCTTTTTACTCTTGGCCGGTCGCGGTTTCTCGGGAGTTGCCGATTTAGCTTCTGCCTGTTTTGCTTTTACGGGTTTGGCTTTTATCGATTGTACCTGATCGTTACCGCGAACATTTTTTTCAGCCTTTTTCTTTTTAAAACTCTTCCACCAGGCACCGGTGCTTACCTTGCGAATTTTTTCTGTTTCCTGTTGTTCTGTAGTTTCTTTTTCCGTTTCATTGGTCATTGTGCTTGTTCCTGCTCTAAGATAAACAATATAAGCTCCCGCTTTTGGGTGCAGCACCTTGGGACGGACATGTGGAGGTACGTCTATCATTTATTGATAATAGACACTGTCTCCATAGGCTCGTTTTTGTATGCGACCATCCTGCACAAGGGCGTCAAGCAGCAGCTCAACCTTTTCCGCTCCTCCCAGATGAAAGGTGCGGTTGATATCAGCGGCCGTACATGGCCGACGTTTTAACATCTCGATAAGCTCAACCGTGAATGCCTGTTTATCGGCTTCACGATCAAGGTTGAAATAAATTTTGTTTCGGTCTTTCGACTCGTCATCCTGGCTTGCTTTAAAGGCCAGCAGGTCAACGGGGCGTAAGGGATTGTCTTCCCGGAACTGCCGCGCAATCGCCGCCATACTCTCTTTATTCAGAGGGCAGGCAAAAGATTCCAGGGGCGGGCGGGCAACTGTATTCAGCTGGATGCGATCAAGCCGCATCCGATTGACTGCCTGACGGAGTGCCGCCACTTCCTCGGCAGAGTCGTTGATGCCTTCAGCAAAGAGAATCTCCA
>MTKS01000252.1 GCA_004028495.1 Candidatus Electrothrix marina | reverse complement strand
GCGGATCCGTAATATCACCAAGGGGAATCGAGAAACAGGGGTTGATCCTGCCCTTTTTGCTGAAGAGGCGGAAAAAGAGCTGTTCTCAACCTGTACTGCTGTTCAGGAGCAGGTGCGTCCGATGATCGAAAATCGATCCTACAGCGAGGCCCTGGCAGCTATGCTGACCATGAAAGAACCTGTGGATCGCTTTTTTGATGATGTGATGGTGATGGATGAGGATTTGGCGGTGCGGGCCAATCGATTGAACTTATTGACCGGTTTGGGTGACTTGGTTCGTCAGGTGGGTGATATCTCCCGGATGCACGCAGAGTAATTGCATAACGACATGCTGCTTTAAAAAAAGGCTGCCCGAGAAGGCAGCCTTTTTTATTTAAACACCTCAGGTGCCGCGCCCTTCCTTAGCTGGCCCCGTAACTGTGCAACCCTGCCAAGAGAAAGTTGACGCCGAAATAGGTGAAAAAAACAGAAAGAAAGCCCAGTATCGCCAACCAAGCAATACGGGAGCCGCTCCAGCCCTGGGTGAATCGAGCATGCAGAGTTAGGGCATAGACAAACCAAGTGATAAGCGACCAGGTTTCCTTTGAGTCCCAAGTCCAGTAAGAACCCCATGCTTCGTTGGCCCAGACGGCCCCGGTGATAATACCGGCTGTCAGCCACATGAAACCGAAGATAATGGTTTTATGGGTCAGGTCGTCAAGTACTGCTTGAGATGGGAGTGATTTTAAAATGTTGCCCAATTCAGGTTCAGGCGTATCTTTTGGAGGTAAACCGAAGTCGTTACTTTGTTGAGTTCCTGGTCGCAAGAAAAGGAATAACAGAAGGCTTATGACACCGAGGGGAGGAATGGAAATCCAAGGCCAGCTAGTGAGGAAATCCTTCACGCCCTTCACAGCCGGAGGAACCGGGGCCACCTGAAGGATAAGTATCGTATGGAGAAGCACAAGGAGAACAGGAAGGAGAATATTCCATGGTCGCCCCATATTGAAATCTTTTGCTCTTTTTATGCTTAGAGGAACAAGTGTCCATTGGAAAATAAGGGTGGCAAGGATAAGCGCAATTAGAATTATATTTTTAGTAAGCTGTTGTTCTGGAGTTATAATGAGATGTTGTGGGGTTATAACGAGAAATTGGCTGTAAACAACCCAGCTGCATAGAACCAAAGTGGTTACTATCAAATTTTGGGCAACAACTCCCCAAGAATAAATCCATCTCCTCGTGCGCCCTGTAAAAGAAAAAAGGAGCTGGTATGTCGTATGCCCGTCATACCGCCCCTTGAGCAGATACATCATACCCAGTCCACCTGCTACAGCAAAGGATCCGTAGCCGATAAAGCAGGTGATGACATGGGCAAGCAGCCAGTTAGATTGCAGGGCCGGGACTAGCGGACTGATGTCTGAGTTAATTTTTACAGAAAGAGAGGCATAGGCCATAGTGGTGACCGCCAAGGGCATAACAAAGGCACCCAGTACGTTGGCTTTGAACTTCAATTCCAGCAGGATGTAAAAGAGGGTTGTGCACCAAGCAAAGAAGACCAGCGACTCATACATATTGGTCAAGGGAGCATGGCCTATACCGACTTGGTAGGATTCATGCCAGCGTAACCCGAGAGCCCCTGTATGGATCAGAACGCCGATGCTGGCCAGGATCAGCCCGACCAACCCGATTTTTTTGTTACGGAAAACGAGCAGGCCGATGTAAAAAGCCGCAGAGAGCAGGTATATTATGGTGGTATAACCAAAGAGTTGAGAACTGTTTATCATGTATCTGTCCGATAGGTAGTGAGTTATGCGTGATCAATATTTTTTGGTGAAGTTCTGAAGTCATTTTCTCTTTGCAAAGTCTTCAGTAAGCGAAGAAAATGTTTTGGCGAACCCGAAGCTGTTTTTATTGGCATGTCCTGCAAAAAGCACCATGGGTTGCCCGTCTATTTCATAGACATGGGCCCATATCTTTCGATGGGACATAAAAAAGGCCATGTAGAGCCCAATGAGCATCAGGGCGCAGCCCGTATAGACCCACCAGACGCCGGGATCTTTTGCAACCTGAAGGCCTGTGGCAAAATGAGGGCTGATGCTGAGTTCGTACTTTGCCTTTGGGCGTTCAACAATGACCGGAGTGCCGTACATCAAAGGAAACATGGACGGCGGTCCATCGGAATCCATCAACCAGATTTTCATCTCAGTGCTGCTTTTTCCATCAGGCGTCTGAATCGGGCGGGCCGATTGAATACGGATCATAGCATCCGTTCCGCCTTCCTGCCATTTATTGGTTACAGAATAGTTTTGCGGATCAACCGGAAAGGCATGAACATTTCCGCTGGTTGTTTCGCGCAGTTTGATAATGGCTGCGCCTATCTGGTTATAACTTGATTGATAAAAGGTGATGCCCCTGTAGATAAGGGGTTTATTTACCTCAATGGTGGTGGTGAGCACCTCTTTTTCGTCCTCGATAACCGTCAGGTTGGAGAGGTAGTCCTTGGGCATGGAGGAGCCGGGATAATAGTGAATATCGAAATAATTACAGCGGACAGTGAAACCGAGAGGGATCTTTTTATCATCGGTATAGGAAAAGATGAAGTCGCTTTCCGCAGTTTCCGGTAGGGAAATACCTCCTTTAAAGGCAAATTCACGATCCCCTAAGATTTTGGTGGCAACAGTTGAAGAGCCGATGACAGCTCCGAGCAGGATGATCAGAATCGAGAGATGCACCACATAGACGCCGTAGCGGGTCCGCGCCCCTTTCTGGGAAAAAAAGAGGGTGCCGTATTGTTGAGCACGGCTGTCCGGTTTCCATCCTTTCCGATTGAGATATTTTTTTACTTCCTCTGTTGCCGTGGTAAGGGAGCCGCCTACAATCTTTTCTTCCTTGTGTAGCTTCATCTTGGGCAGGCGATCTGGATCGGTGGCCAAGTTATCCTTGCGCACCATTTTGATCACAGTGGGAATGCGATCCAGGCTGCAAATAATAAGGTTCAGGCTAAACGCCCCGAGCAGGCAGAGAAACCAGACAGAGTTGTACATGTCATCAAGATTGAGTGCCTGGATTACTTTGGCGGCATTTTCTCCCCATTGTTCCGGGTAATGCTCACCCGGTTTGTTTTGCTGAATAACCGTACCTATAATTGAGGTCGAAGCAAGGAGGGCTATGAGGAACAGAGCAAGCTTGACAGAGGCCATGAATGCCCAGATTGGATTTTTCGATTTTGATGCCATGTGCAATTAGGTAATCTGTTCGTGGAATTAAAGAAAGGAACAATTGAGGGTTGAAAGAAAATGTCACTATTATTAAAAGATATTGAATCATGGGTGGGGAGGGGTGTCAATCTTTTTCG
>MTKS01000251.1 GCA_004028495.1 Candidatus Electrothrix marina | reverse complement strand
TCAGCTCTCGGAAAGGGCGGCTTTCCCGGAGCCGTCGCTCTCGGAGAAAACGGCGGAACAAACGGCGGAGGGAAAGCATGCCTCTGTTGCAGGGAGTATTGCAGGCATTACAGGTATTGCAGATGATCGGGAAGATATTCAGGAAAACGACAGAACGGTCTTGGTGATTGAAGATGATACTCGTTTTGCCGGCTTGCTTATCCGGCAATGTCATGAAAAAGGCTTGAAATGCATTGCCGCTCCGACCGGTGAAGACGGCCTGCGGCTGGCGGAAGTATATTTACCCGCAGCGATAATTCTTGATTTAAAGCTGCCCGGCATTTCCGGATGGAAGGTATTGGAAGCTCTGAAAAATCAGATAGAAACCCGCCATATCCCCGTGCATATAATTTCTGCCGACGAGGTCGGCGAATTGGATGTTCGGAACAAGGGAGTGGTCGATGCTTTGAGGAAACCTGTCAGTCAGGAACAGCTTGAGATTGCTCTCCTCAATATCCGGAAGACCTCGCGGCAGCGTATCAGAAAGCTGCTTGTTGCGGACCGGGATGCGGAGCAGAGAAAGGCGGCCGTCGCCCTGATAGGTAATAATGATGTACAGAGCGAAGAGGCGGGCTCAGGACAGGAGGCGCTTGAACGGTTGCATCATCATCATTATGATTGTCTGGTCATGGGGCTTGATTTTCCGGATATGTCCGGATTGTCCCTGCTGCGGCAACTGAAGACCGATAAGGCGGCTCTGCCCCCGGTTATTATTTACACAGACAGGAAACTTTCCCGGAAAGAGACCGGAGAGCTGCGTCAATATGCCGCTTCTATTATCATAAAGGGATTGATGTCCGAAGAACGCCTGCTTGATGAAGCATCTCTTTTTCTTCATCGTATGATCAGCAGGCTCCCGGAAAAAAAACAACGTATGATCCGCAATCTTCATGAGGATGATGCCGTCTTTCAGGGAAAACGCATTCTTCTGGTTGATGATGATATGAGAAATATTTTCGCCCTTGCCAGGGTGTTACGTGACAGAGGCATGATAACGGTCAAGGCGGAGGACGGTGTCAGGGCTCTGGAGATCCTTGAGCAGGAGGAGTTTGACCTGGTGCTGATGGATATCATGATGCCGATTATGGACGGCTATGAGACTATAACAAAGATCAGAGAACAGCCGCAATATGAGGATCTTCCCATTATCGCCCTGACCGCTAAAGCCATGCAGGACGATCGCCGTCGCTGTCTTGCCGTCGGAGCTAATGATTATCTTGCAAAGCCGGTGGATGCGGAACGTCTTCTTGCGCTGTTGCGGCTCTGGCTCTACTCCTGACCTTTGATCCGGACCTTTGACTGTGGACGAATCCGACATTGAACAGATCGAGATCAATCTTCTGCTGGACGCTGTGTTGCAGCGGTACGGCTACGATTTTCGTAATTATGCCCGTGCCTCTATCGAGCGTCGGGTTCGCAGTTTATGCAGAAAAAACGACTGTCGTTACCTTTCCGAAATATTGCCGGACGTTTTGAGAGATACTTCTTTCTTGGAAAAGATTATCAGGGAGTTCTCTGTAACCGTCACAGATATGTTTCGTGATCCTTTTGTCTACCGAAGTATCAGAAAGCAGGTGGTGCCGATGCTGAAGACCTATCCCTACATTAAGGTCTGGGTTGCGGGCTGCGCCACAGGAAAGGAGGCTTACTCCATAGCTATTCTGCTCATGGAGGAGGGATTATATGATCGTTCTGTCGTCTACGGAACAGATTTTAATGATATCGCGCTGGAGCAGTCTCAAAAAGGTATTTATTCCCCGGAGCGCATGGAGGCGTTCAGTGCAAACTATCAGCAGGCCGGAGGGACCGCCGCATTAACGGATTATTTTACCCTGTCGGAAGAGGGGTGCGTTGTTAAGGAAGAGGTGAAAAAAAATATCACCTTTGCCAATCATAATTTAGTGACAGATAATGTCTTCGGCGAGATGCATCTGATCCTCTGTCGCAACGTTCTTATCTATTTTAATAAAATTTTGCAGAGGCGGGTGCTGAATATTTTTCGGGACAGTCTGGTTTTCGACGGATTTTTCTGCCTCGGCAGTAAGGAGAGTCTCAGATTTTCAGAACTGGAAAAAGATATGAAGGTTATCGATGAGCGGGCCCGGATTTATCAAAAAAAGACCTTGTAAAGGCCGTTATATTGCATTGTTTTATCAGGTTAACGTTTTTTTCTTCCCCAGAGCGGGTCATCGCCAAAGCGATTCATCCACCAGTCTTCAGGATCATAGAGGGTATCTTTATCCGGTTTCAGAGGGAAACGGTACTTCCTGATATAGCGCATGAGCAGTTCGTAGGATTCGGTCAGGCGGCACATAATTTCGGCGTACCTTTTTTTATCCGCCTCTTCGGCCCTGTCCGGATGATATTTTTTGCACATTCGACGGTAGGCCTGCTTCATTTCTTCAGCTGTTGCCTGTTCTCCCAGGTTGAACAGTTCTCGGGCCTGTTCAACGGCCTGCCAGTCTTTTTTATTCATTGCGAAGCTCCGGGGTTGATATTTTTTTCCCTTTGCGTTTTCCTCAGCAGAGGAACTCAGCTATTGCTTGATGACCCAGCTGCCCAAAGAGGGCGAATACACCGCATCAAGTTGAGAGAGTGAAATTTGCGGAAGGGAGAGAATATTATTGGTTTCAAGATCAACAGCATGCGTAGCGAGCAGCTCTTGTTCACCGGTGGGGACACCGGAGGAATTGACAATATTGTGTTGTTCAACAATGCAAACAATCATATTTCCCCCTCGCATATCCTTATTATTGTCCCTTGCGACAAATTCGGATTATGTCTCGTGTGCTATTTCTATAGATGATATAAATATTTATATTTTGTATCATTTATTATACTCTATTTTTAACAAATGGAACAGAAATAAACATCACAGAGGAATTATCGTTATGAGAATGAAGGGAATATCTGCTTTTTAAAATCACTGCCAATCCAGCCCGATATCACAGGACCGAGCAGAGTGGGTCAGTGCCCCGACCGAGATAATATCCACCCCGGTTTCAGCGATCCCCCGCACCGTGTCCAGGTTTACCCCGCCAGAGGCCTCGATTAAGGCCTGTCCATTAATCATGGTGACGGCCTGTCGCATGGTGGCGAGATCCATATTATCCAACATGATGATCTGAACACCGCATTCCAAGCATTCCTGTACCTGTTCCAAGGTATCAGTTTCCACTTCAATGGCGATGGTATGCGGCACAGTGGCCCGTGCTTTTTCCACAGCTCGGCGAATGGAGCCGCAGGCGGCAATATGGTTATCCTTGATCAGGACACCGTCGCTGAGGCTGTAGCGATGATTTC
>MTKS01000250.1 GCA_004028495.1 Candidatus Electrothrix marina | reverse complement strand
GCGTGTCTGCACGGGCAAGGATATCAACCTGTTCACCCGTTTTGAGCAGGCACCCGGCAAGCCCGAGCCCGACCGCACCGCCTCCGTAAATCAATATTCGCACAAAACCGCCTCTACAAACTTATCAAATTTATGCAACAGCCTTTCATAACTTTTCTTATACCATACCCTTAATATAATTTTTTCTATTCGCCAAGGGTCTTTTTCCACTCTTTAAATTCCGGAAAACTGTCTTCAAAGGCACACTCGAACCAATATATCCTTTTAGGATCAACATGTTCCAATTCAAGCAACCACGCCCTTAAAAGATCCAAAAACCTATCTCTTTCTTCCTCGCTCGGCAATATTTCCTCATACTTCTCCGTCGGCTCCGAAACCTCGTTTTTTTGTTTTTCCTCAACGATTGAAACGGGGTAACCATCTTTCTCTTCCCGTATTGATGGAAATTTCGAGCCTTCTCCGGTGAGTATCCATTCTGTGGAAAGGCTGTATTCCTTAGCGACCAAGTATGCCCATTCAATAGGAAAATCCCCTGCTTTTTTTCGAGCGGATATACTCGGCTGCGTTTTTCCTATCACTTCAGCCAATTCATTAAAATTACTTATATTCGTTTCTTTTTTTATGCGCCCCCATGCAGCTGCAAAATTATTTTTATACTTTTTTATATTTTTCCTTGTTGACATGTCTACCTTTTCGTAATATAGAAAATATGATATTACTTTTCAAATATCATTTATCGTCAATGAACTTTTCTCACATAGGGTAAAACAAGCGTGCCGGTATGTTTTCCACAAACTGCTCACATGAGATACAGCTCTGTATACCCAACAAAATACAAGAAAAATATTCTAAGCAAAAAAGATGACAGCAACACGGACCGCCCCTTCAGATTTTCTCCTGAAGACCAGAATCAAAGGATGCATAACAGACGTCAACCATATCAAGCTGAACGATAAGCAAGGATTTTTCCGCACCTTCGTGACAGTTCCCGCTGTCGACGAATACTCCCACCCCTCCACCTTTATTATAAACGCGTCCTCGCCGATCGGCCTCGACGGACAGGATGTGGATGTCATCTGCCTGGTCAGAGCAGTCAATATACCGGAATGTTATAATGTTCAACTCTGGCTTGACGAATCTTCAGACGCATCGGACGACTACACATGCCCGTCCCGATCAAACTCCTGCCAAAGCTCCTGATACATGCGATTCATGGTCGTTTCCACCTGCTGCCGGTATTCCTCCACCCGCGCCGAGGTCAGCTTGGGTTCCACATAAATCAGATCGCCGTATTGCAAAATAATGGGACTGAAAGGCATGGGGATGACCGAATGATCCCAGGAATTAAAGACCTTATAGCGTTTTGTCGCCCAGACAACGGGCATGATCGGCGAACCAGATTTTGCCGCTAGCATGATAGCACCGGGCTGCATCTTCAGGGCCGGTCCCTGAGAGCCGTCCGCCACGATCCCGGCGTTCTTGCCCTGCTTGACATGATCCACCATCCCCTTCAAGGCCCTGACCCCGAAACGATTGGCCGAACCGCGCACGGTCTCAAAGCCAAGGAGCTCTGCCACCCGGGCAATATACTCGCCATCCTTACTCGCGCTGACCATAGCCACACCAGGATATTGGCGGAGATGATAGAGCGTGTAAAAGACTGAATAATGCCATATCGGCACCACCGCAGCCTTCCCTTGTCCCATGACTTTCTGCAAGTTCTCCTGCCCTCGAATCTGTACTGGACAGCTGCCAAACCAGATACTGGTCAAGGCGACATAAAGCCGGGGGACAATGGCAAGAGACGTTTTATAAACAAGGTCATTCACAAAAACAGCTCCATATTCCCGACCGAAGTCGGGAAGGCACACCAGCTCGTATCATCTTTTATCAACTGTTTGAAAACTCAATCAACTGTTCCACAATCGCAGCCAACGGGGCCTGCTCATACTCCGCAGCCATTGAAGCACTCTGCTGCCACTGCTCTGCCAACGGCTGACCGCTCTGCCAGTTTTCGTTCAGCGAAATATGCCGTTCCGCTGCTGTCAGAAGCCGCTCTCCCTGGACCGGGGTCCAGAGGAAATCCGGGTGTGCATTCTGATACCACTCTCCTCCGATAATGTTTCCGGCAAAGTCAAGTTCAAGATCATAGAGATACACAACCGTTTTCACCTGATCATCGGCAGAACTGTCGATCTTTGCATGATCCGGAGTCTTCTCGACTACATAGGAAACCTTCATCTCAATCCCGACAATACTGTCCGTGTCATTACTGCGAAATTGGGCGAATTTATCATTGGTAAAATCACCGACCGCAACCCTCGCCTCAGCCACCGAATCAGCGTAATACATACTTTTCGGATGAAAATAACGGTAACTATAGGACAGGACAGGTTGATTCCAGACCTGATAATCATAGGTGGCATCCATCACCATACTGCGACGGGAGGCTCCTATCTGATTAACGATAGCCAAATGCCAGGTTCCCGGGTTGGTGTCAAAACAAATCGGGGAAAGAATACGACCGGTCTGTGGATCCTTGGCCGGGTCCTTGTCATTACAACGTCCACCGATAAACCGGGAACGACATTTCACTTTTGCCCAGAGCAGCGTGGCCAAGGCCTTCACATCAGAGGGATAAAAGGTGAGATAGGTTTCTCCGTCAGCAGCAAGTACTGTAGCAGTTCCGGTGGGCCGGGGCAACATATAGGAAGCCGGAGCCCAGCCGTGGCAGAGTCCCATCCAGGTCTCGACCTTCCCGTCCCGCACATAATATTTCCTTCCCTGCTCCCACATCTTTCGGGTCAGCGAATAATCAATATCACCGACAAGGATATCGTATTTTTCCGCCGGGGAAAGACGATTGATTGCTTCAGCGTTTCCCTGCGCCACAATCTCGGCAGCCGGGTACTGTTTGATATAATCGTAGTTCTCTTTCCAATCTCCTGAAGCAGGGAAATCAGGATCCGCGTAGCGATGTCCCAGAGAACCGAGATACAGAGCCCAGTAATCATCAGACCAGGGAAATTCTTCCAAACCGGCCTGCATAAGTCCGTTCTCTTCCATGCTTTGCAGGCCTGAAAAACGAAGCTCGTCAACAAAGCCGTCCGCCTCATCATTATCAGCAAAGGCAGCCCTTCCCACAGCGATTTCATCCCGTTCAGTGACCTGCCGGCGCAACCTGTCACGGGCCTCGACATGGGTATTCTGCTCAATACCTGCCTGATCGAACATACTTGCGCCCGAGGAATCGAGTGCTTCCCCGTCATATTTGGGGGGAATTCGATTCATGAACTCCACAGGGTTCTCATGAAATTCCTGTACGCCCGTATTGATATCTTTTCC
>MTKS01000249.1 GCA_004028495.1 Candidatus Electrothrix marina | reverse complement strand
CGCTGGTCAGCGACAACAGTATTGTTGCAACGACTCTTCCTCCCGAGGATACTCTTCGGGAAGGTGACAGTTATCCTTTTTATAAATCATCAGCACTGTTACCGGGTGCCATTGATCTCATACATGAAAGCTCTTTTTTTAAAGAAAAAAATGTATGTGAAAATTAAATATATTCCGGGGATGGAAAACAGGAAAGAGCCGTCCATAAGATAACAGCTGAAAACAAAAAAGCTTTGTGAAGAATACGGCAGCATAACAGGAACAGCGGAAATCATATAAAAAAATTTCCGTTCCTGCATACCCGCACCGATGCCCGAATCAACCATAAGAATGGTACTGAACGACTGACCTGTCGCCATTTTTTCCTGAACAGCCTGATAGCGGGCTAATGACGCGGCAACATCAAGGTTCTTTTCGGAAAAGGAAATAATTTCACCGGCAATATCGCTCAGAAAGAGTACATCACCGCTTTTTTTTCCTTTCAGGGAGCGAAACATTGCCGTCAAGGACTGTTCTCCGCCTGCATCCTGCATCTGTCGGAGGATAAGCGCATCCGCCATGCCCTTGGCAGTGAACAGCAACTGGCGACTGAACAGCTCGAAGCAGGTGCTCGCAACGCTTTCCGTGTTGAAAAATTCTGTTGCAACGTCCCTTTCTATTTTCTGACCGGTCACATAATAACTTATCAGAATACTGGTTCCGCTGATCAGGGTGACCAGAACCAAGACTGTAAGCATCATGCTGAAACGGAGTCGCCTGTAAAAGGGAACGCTTTCGCTTTGCATAGGAGTGAAGAGTCGTAAATGAGAAGCTGTAGAGCGACACCTCCGCCTCGCTCCGCCTCGGTTTAAGACACAGCCCCGGAAATCGGGCGGAACAAGAAGCCGGACAGCTGTTGTCTACAGCAATGGCGCAGCAGTTCGAACCGGAAAGCGAATCCGGCGTTCTCAATCCAAAAAAATACTGAGAACTCGGGACAGCCTACCAATAATATTGGAAAACTGCCCCGTAACGTATAAAAAAAAATTCGGGCCCATATGACGCTGTGACGCTGCTGACGGTTTGTTAATTTATCCCGGCAGCGTTCATCTCCGCAGTATATTTCTTATCAATGCCGAAAATATGATCAATCAGCCAGTCAATAACTGTTTTGGAGATTTTAACCACCACAAACAGGGCTCGTCCTTTCTCAATTTCAACCAGTCCCTGATTCAGCTGTTCGGTAAAAATGACATGGGCTCTCTTATGAGCAGATATACCGGAGTACCCTATCCTCTCCAGTGCCTTTTCTTCTTCAGCAAGATGATATTTTGTATAGTCGATCAGTTCTCTGAGAACCGGTTCAATAACCTCCGCCCCCTTGCCGCTTTTCATCATCTCATGCAGCTGATTGGCAATATCAAAAAGCTTTTTATGATGGTTATCAAAACGTGAAACCCCTACACTGTATTCATCCTTCCAAGGATAAAGCATCTTTTTCTCCGCGAGATATGATTATAACATAAAGAATGTATTATACATTCCATTTCAACCTTATGAACAGCAAAGACTGCACAGCCCTTCATTCTCCTGAGACACACTCACTTGTTATCAAAAATCAGGGAGGAACATCTATCCAATTTTACACAGAGAGTACAAAAAACACAACTTTATATTAACAAGTTGCAGTATTCACTCTATTCCTGTAAACAATAAGATAACCAAAACACGAAAAACGGAATATTCAAAATTACTCTTGAAACACATCCTTCTGAAGGAGCATATCATGTTACAGACAGGTGTTCAAGAATTGAGTTGGCCGACCATGATAATGCGAATCGCTTACAAAAAAACGAACACAACTTCTCCCCCGCCTCTTTGAAATTTTGGTTGAAAACAGAAGAAAAATTCGGAATAGTATTCTTGCATAAAATTATGCACTCCACAACAGTTCACTCTCAACAGAACATTACTCAGGAGTTTTCAATGGCAATTCACAGCTACCAAGCACTTGACCTGTTCAGCCGGCTCACGGACAAAGAAGATATCGTTGTTCTTGATGTTCGTAACGAAAAGGATTTTTCTCGTTTCCACATAGAGTCTCCCTATCCCTTTGAACTTCACAACGTCTCCTATTATGACTTTATGGAGATAGAAAAGGAGGCTGTCGCACGCGTCCCTTCCGGTCGTCGCATTCGCATTGTCTGCGCAAAAGAAGGATCTGCAAAATACGTTGCGGAAATTCTTGACAAACACGGCTTTACAGATGTGGGTTATTTATCAGGAGGATTCAAAAGCTGGGGTAATATGCTGGTACCGAAACTGGTAACCGACGAAAACGGCTACCGATTATATCAGTTTATCCGACCGGGCAAGGCCTCATGCTCCTACGGACTTCTCCATAACAACGAGATGATGCTGTTCGACCCCTCGCGCAATATGGATTTCTATCTTGCTTTTGCCGCCGAGAAAGGGTGTACCGTCACCAAAACCTTTGAGACCCATCTTCAGGCGGACTATATCTCCGGCTCCGGAATGATCGCCGAAAAAACAGGCGCGATATTCTATGGCAACCAAGGGGATTTCGGTGATTCAAACAATCCATACACACCGCTTGTCGATGGCGAGATACATCGTTTTTCAGACAGCGACAGCAGCCCGGCAGTCAAAGTGCTGTTCACCCCAGGCCACACGCCGGGCTCTACTTCGTATATTATCAATGACCGCTACATGATCTCCGGCGACACCGTTTTCATCTCCTCGGTGGGCCGACCGGATCTCGGCGGACAGGCGGCAGCCTGGGCTGTCCTGCTCTACAACTCAATCGGCATGATAAAAGAGCTTGACAGAAATCTTGCCGTTCTCCCGGGCCATTATATGAACTGGGAAGAGGCGAATGACAAGCTGATTTTCACGACCTCCCTCGGAGGTGCCATTGAACGGAACAAAACAATTTATTCCATTGCAAGCGAGGCCGATTTTATTCAGTTCATCCGGGATAACATGCGGGATCAACCGGAAGAATATGCGATTATCAGATTAATTAATGCCAATAAAGAGCAGGTGGACAGCACGCGAGCGGAAGAGCTGGATATCGGTAAAAATGAATGCGCAGCCACAGCCTATGCCAAAGCGCAGGCAAAACAAGATGCTGTTTCGTAAACCGGAAATATTTTTTCCTGCGCGTCGGCCTGTCGGCCGAAAGGGGAAACGCACCATGTGCATAAGAACACGCCGTCTCACCCGTTATACCGTCCTCGTTCTTTGTGCTCTTTATGCTGCATGGGCGGCGTTTCCCCCTCCTTCGGCCGCAGCTGCAAAAGATACGATAGCTGCACCGCTCAGCTGGCAAGACACCCTACCCAC
>MTKS01000248.1 GCA_004028495.1 Candidatus Electrothrix marina | reverse complement strand
CCGAATTTCCAGAAAGATGTTTTTTTCATCATTCGGGTCCGGCGGCAGGAGCAGCAGGCTGATCTTTTTTTCCAGTTCCGCCTGCTGCTCGGTCAGCTCTTCAAGTTCCCCTTTTGCCAGTTCCGCCAGTTCGGGATCGTTATCCGCATCATGAATAAGTTCGCGGTTATCCGCTAAATCCTGTCCGACCTTGGTGTAGGAAGTGTAAAGCTCACTCAGCTTGGACACACGGGAGTGTTCACGCACGATTTCCTGGTATTTTGTCCGGTTGTTGAGCAGTTCCGGGTCGGAAAGCTGACGCTCTAAAGCGGAGAGCTTTTCATGAATATCAACAAGATTTTCAAACATGGATGTATCCGGCAGGTGTCTTTATCCCGTGCTGTGGAATAAAAAACGGCTAATGGTAAGGAGTGACGAAGCTGTGAAAAAGAACGGAAAAACAAAAAAACCGCAAGGCAGAATTCTGCCGTGCGGTTTTGAAAAACAGGTCGGCTAAGCCTTTTTCTGTGCGAGATGCTTGGCGTATTTTTTCTTGAATTTTTCAATACGACCGGCTGTATCAATCAGCTTCTGCTTGCCGGTGAAAAAAGGATGGCAGGCGGAGCATATTTCAACTTCAATGCTCTCGTTAACAGAACCCAGTTCTACCTCGTTACCGCAGGCGCATTTTGCCTTGATCTTATGATACTCAGGATGGATATTCGGTTTCATTGTATTCTCGGCCTCCAGAGAATATATTCGCATAACAGCGAGTTATTATTTGCGAGTTATTTTGTACAGATTGTAAAACGTTTCATTCTACCCGGTTTAGCTTTCTTAACAAAGGAAAAATTCCTTAAAAGGCTTTTTTTGTGGGCAGGAATCAGCGGTTCATCGAAGCGAAAAAATCAGCATTGGTCTTGGTCTGCTCCATCTTACCGAGGAGAAATTCCATCGCGTCAGCCGGATTCATGGACGAAAGCAGTTTGCGCAGAATCCACATGCGGTTCAGGTCTTCCGGCGACAGAAGCAGATCTTCTTTTCGGGTGCCGGATTTCTGGATATTGATGGCCGGATAAATACGCCGGTCAGACATCTTGCGATCCAGAACAATTTCCATATTACCGGTTCCCTTGAATTCCTCGAAGATAACATCGTCCATCCGGCTGCCGGTTTCGATCAGGGCAGTGGCAAGGATTGTCAAGCTGCCGCCTTCCTCGATATTACGGGCCGCTCCGAAGAAGCGTTTCGGACGATGCAGGGCGTTGGCCTCAACACCGCCGGAGAGGATTTTGCCGGATGCAGGCGTGACAGTGTTGTACGCACGGGCAAGTCGGGTGATGGAATCCAGCAGAATTACAACGTCTTTTTTATGCTCCACCAGTCGTCTGGCTTTTTCGATGACCATCTCCGCCACCTGGATATGACGCTGGGGCGGTTCGTCAAAGGTGGAGCTGACCACCTCCGCATTCACGCTTCGCTTCATATCCGTGACTTCTTCCGGGCGTTCGTCGATCAGAAGGACGATGGGAATGATTTCCTTATGATTTTTGACAATGGCCTGGGCGATATGCTGCATAAGAACCGTTTTACCGGTTCGGGGCGGGGCGACAATCAGACCGCGTTGCCCTTTTCCCAGCGGAGAGACCATGTTCATCACCCTGGTGGAAAAGTTATCCGGCTCATCTTCAAGATTGATCTGCTCCTCAGGATGCAGGGGCGTCAGGTTGACAAACAGCGTTTTATTATTCGAAGCTTCGGGATCTTCGTAATTTACCCGGTCAACTTTGAGGAGAGCAAAATAACGTTCATTTTCCTTGGGCGCTCTGACCTCCCCTTCGATAGTGTCACCTGTTCGCAGGTTGAGCCGCCGGATCTGGGAGGGAGAGACATAGATATCGTCAGGGCCGGGCAGGTAGTTGTAGTCCGGTGCCCTGAGGAAGCCGAATCCGTCCTGCAGCACGTCAAGTACTCCGCTGCCGCGAAGCTTACCGTCATCATCGGCCTGTGATTTGAGGATGGCGAAGATGAGCTCCTGTTTTCTCAGGGAGCTGTATCCTTCAATTTTTAAAGATGCTGCCAGTTCGACAAGTTCTTTGATGTTTTTATTCTTTAACTCAGTAGGATTCATCAACGGATCCTTCCTCCTCGGGGTTCGGGGTAGTGTATTGTAAGGTGTTAAGATGTTAAAATATTAAGATGTGCAAGGAATGTTCTGCGCCGAACAGAATAATCGCGTTCAACGGTTATGTCCGGTGACAGTGCCGGGGGTGGTTATTGCGCTGCACAGTCTGTCTCTTGGGAGAATGTACTTATCCGGAGAGAGAAAAGGCCGCAGTCTCTGGAATATGTTTTTTGCTCAGTGAAAAAATTATAGCATCTTAAGCATCTTAATTCACTGAGAGTAAATTTATATCAACTGGCTTGTTTTTTATAGAATGAAACAGGCTGGGTGAATCCGAAACATGGCTGTTGACAATCTCTCTGTAAGCTGGAGATTGAGGCGAGAAGAAATGTTGCTGCCGATGTTGCTACGAATTACTTATGTCGTTAAAATAACAGGCGGGGTACGCCGTCCTGATGATCTCTGTCGAAAATATCGGATATTGAGGAAAAGTGAGCTAAAAAAATATAAAATATTTTTTTCTTAACGTATTGGTTTTCAGTGGCGTTGTCAATATTTTTTGTGCGGAAGTCATGAAAAAAAATCGGAAGCAACCAGTTCCCGTACCTGTGAGCAGGTCTGCTCCCAGAGACCGGTGTTGTCAATCACATGATCTGCGGATGCGGCCTTTTCGCGAAGGCATTGCTGAGCCGTGACAGCCTTTTTAGCCTGCTCCTCACTCACCTGATCCCGTTGCATAATACGCTGTAAGCGCACGGCCATATCTGCATACACAACAATGATCATATCCACACTCTCCTGCCAACCCGCCTCAAAAAGCAGGGGGATCTCGATCAGGATCGGGCCGTTAAGACCAGCGTCAGGGCCAGCATCAAGGCCTGTGATAAGGCTGGCGATTTGCTGTTCCATTTCCTGGCGGGCAAGGGGATGCAATACCGTATCAACCTGACTGCGCAACGCGGAATCAGCAAAAAGCCGGCGGCGAAACCGCTGCCGGTCGAGTTCTCCTTTTCGGGTGAAGTATGCATCGGGCAGGAAATCCCGCAGAGCCCGCCAACCGGCTTCCTGTGGCCGGAGGAGGTCTCGGCAGATTATATCGAGGCTCAGCAGCGGGAACCTGTATTCCTCAGAGAGAAAAGAACAGACGCTGCTTTTTCCTGATCCGATCCCGCCGGTGATCCCGATGATCTGCTGTTTAATCTGTTGCTCAACCATCTTGTGTTCACCCTGTTATTCCGGGCAGACACGC
>MTKS01000247.1 GCA_004028495.1 Candidatus Electrothrix marina | reverse complement strand
ATATTACCACCTTTCAGGCCCTGATCGGCTTCACCCTAGTCATGCTGGTCATCCTGCAGGTGACCTGGCTCTTCTCCGATGCGGAAACAATAACCCGGCATCAGCTCATTCTCTCTCTACTTTTGGGAGCTATTTCCGTGGCCACCGCACCTGCCAGCACTCTGCATGTGGTTCGTGAACTCGGTGCCCGAGGCCCGCTGACCTCCACCCTCATGGCCGTGGTTGCAGCGACCGATGCCATCGCCATCATGCTCTTCGGCATAGCAGTTTCTACAGCGCATAACTTAGCAGGCACGGACGGTCTTTCCATCGCGTCCATTCTTTTCTGTTTTTACGAGATCGGCGGCTCCCTGATCGTCGCATCCTCACCGGTCTTCTTATCGACAAGGTGCTGGACAAACTCCATAATAACGGAGAAATGCTGACTGCCGGGCTGGCCCTGCTCCTCCTCTGCGGCGAACTGACCCGTCAGCTCCACCTCTCCTCCCTGCTGGCGGGCATGATGGCCGGTTTTGTGATGATCAACCGTGCTGAACGGGATGTTCGTCTTTTTCGCATCATCAACGGCTTTGAACCGCCCGTCTATGTCCTGTTTTTCACCCTGGCCGGAGTCCATCTGGATCTCTCCGCCCTCAGGCTGGCCGGTTGGGTGGGGCTGGCTTATTTTGTCGCCCGAATCATAGGCAAATACTTCGGCAGCTGGATCGGGGCATCTCTCTCCGGCGCCGATAAAACCGTACGCAATTTTCTCGGTCTTGCTCTTATCCCCCAGGCCGGCGTAGCTATCGGCTTTGTCTTCATGGTCAGCACAGACCCCAAGCTTGCCGACTGGGCGACCACTATCACGCCGGTGGTACTGGCCGGAGTTGTCCTTTCCGAACTCTGCGGCCCCTTGTTGGTTCGCGTTACAATGGAAAAGGCCGGGGAGATCAACCGGGAACCGGAACACAGGCAGCCCGGTTCTTCCCTCACCCGCTTCTTTACTTCTAAAAATTCTCGTGGAAGGAGCCCTGCCTTAGAGCCTTGGGCACTGGGCGAAATGCAAGCACCTGCCACGCCCGTCGGGATGGTGATGGCGGGCACGTACCATTTTGCCACGGCCAGAGCCTTGGCCAGAGTGGCGACAATCCTTGCCCACCATTTTGATGCGCTTCCTTTGTCCGTGCGGGTACTTAAAAAAGAAGAAGATACACTGAACGAGGAAGAACGTCAGAATCTCTTTCTCCCGGAAACCGATGAGGCTGCGGCACTGGGTTACCCCATGCGCACGGAAATCCTTTATGATAAACGGGCCTCGGCCCTGATTGCGGCAACCGAAAAACATAAGGCCACAGCCTTGGTCCTGGGCTATCCCATCAGCAGAGATCCGCTCAAGTTCCAGAAAATACTTGATCCGGTGGCGTCAGCCGTCAGCTGCCCGGTGGTTGCGGTTCGCTTTGTCGGAACAATGACCTGGAAACGCATCCTGATCCCCTTTATCCAACCTGAAGAGCTGGATATCCTGCTGCCCATTATCGAGGCCATGATTACCTCCTGTCATCCCCGACTGACCTTTCAACACCTCCTCTTTGCCGACAGCACCGGAGACGAAATACGGGCACGGGACAAAGAGCTGGCGAGCTGGGCCAATTCAACGGTCTATGATGCCGACTCAATACGCTGTCTTGCCGAGGCCTCGGAATCAAGGCTGGAATCCATCCTCAGAGAAGCCCGCCGCCATGATTTAATCATTATGACCGCGTCCCGGCTCAAGGGGACGAAACGACGAATTTTCGGTTCATTAGCCAACGTGGTGGTGGAAAATTGCAGGAACCCGGTTTTTGTTGTCTATCCCGGAAGGGCAAAAGAATCTACCGAGGCTTCCTCATGAACAGAATACTTATTATCGGAGGCGGGGCTGCGGGTATGCTCGCCGCAGGGCAGGCCGCAGCAAGCGGGGCAGAGGTGGTCTTACTGGAAAAGATGCAGCGGCCGGGACAAAAAATTGCCATCTCCGGCAAGGGACGCTGCAATCTGACCAACAGCGCAGATCTCCCGGAGTTCATCAATCATTTCGGAAAAAACGGACGTTTTCTCCGCCAGGCCTTTCAGCATTTCTTTAATCAGGACCTTATCCGTTTTTTTCAGGAACAGGGCCTTGAGCTGATCACCGAGCGAGGAGGACGCATCTTCCCGGAAAAAGGCAGGGCACCGGATGTCGTCAAGATCTTACGGCAATGGCTGGAGGACCTCTCGGTTTCTCTCCGTCCTGATTCAGCAGTGGAAAAGCTGCTGCTGAAAGACGGGCGGATTGAGGGTGTTCTCTGCAACGGCAATCCCGTGTACGGCAAGGCGGTTATTCTTGCCACCGGTGGAACCTCTTATCCGGCAACCGGTTCAACCGGGGACGGCTATGCACTGGCCGAGTCTGTCGGCCACAGCATCGTACCGATCCGGCCCGGCCTTGTGCCTGTTATCACCCGGGGTGATCTTGCCCGGAGGCTCACCGGGCTCCACCTGCGTAATGTCGGGGTTCGGCTCACTATCTCCGATCCTGCTGGCGACAAAAAAAGTCAGAAAAAACAAAAAAAGCTCCATGCCTTTGGCGAACTCTTGTTCATGAAGTACGGCCTGTCCGGGCCGGTCATCCTGACTCTGAGCAACGAGATCGTTGATGCCCTGCGGGCGGATAAACAGGTCAACTTGGTGCTGGACCTCAAGCCGGCTCTTGATGACCAAAAACTGGATGCCCGCCTCCAACGTGATTTTCTGCAACGGCATAAGGAACCCATGCAATCAGTGCTGCGGGGCCTGATGCCGGAAAAATTGGTACAGGTCTGTCTTGCTGAAACCGGCCTTGTCGCTGACCGGCTTGCCGGAGAGGTACGAGCGGATGAGCGCAAACGGTTACGCTTTTGGCTGAAAAATATCCCCTTTCAGGTCACCGGATATCGCGGCTTCAAAGAGGCCATTATCACCTGCGGCGGTGTGTCGTTGAAAGAGGTTGATCCCCGCACTATGGCTTCAAAATGCTGCCCCGGCCTCTATCTGGCTGGCGAACTGCTTGATCTCCAGGCGGATACCGGGGGCTATAATCTCCAGGCCGCCTTTTCCACGGGTTGGTTGGCGGGGCGTTCTGCTGCGGAGTATTGCAACGAATAATCTGTCCCCCTTTTCGCTTCCTCATCTTTTTCTGATTTCTCTGGTTCCCAAGCTCCGGCTTGGGAACCCTTTTCCCTTGAAGCTCTGCTTCATTTCCGTAAACCCAGGGTGTTACCCTTCGCTGATAACGCGCCGCGTTGGGGCATTTGGGAAAGCCTCACTTTTCGTATGAAACAACACACCTCGGGAGCCCCCCGCACCATCCCCCAAAGGGTAACAC
>MTKS01000246.1 GCA_004028495.1 Candidatus Electrothrix marina | reverse complement strand
GATATCTTCCGTTCCGCCCAGGAAACCGCTGAAGCTTCAGGGCTCCACGCCTGCAACGAGCTGACCCTGAAGACACGGGATTGTATCATTATCCTGTGCGCTTCCGGGGATGAATCCGTTGTTCCGTTTCACCTCATCGCCGTTCTGAACAAAGACGGTAATCAGGCGTTGACCAAAATGCAACTCGCAAAAATCATTCCGCTTGCTGCTCAGGAGCTGAACTGATCCCGGCTTCAGTTCCTGAGCCAACTCTCGCAGCAAGCAGTAGATCTCTACTTTCGCCCTTACGCCTCTGCCCCTTCTTCCGCCAAAGCAGCCTTACGGCTCAAACGAATGCGGCCGCGGCGTCAATATCAACAACCTTGACATTAACCCGTTCGCCTTCCTGCAGGACATCAGTCACCTTATTCACTCGTTCCGCAGCCAGCTCGGAGATATGGACCATTCCGTCCGTACCGGGCAGAATTTCCACAAAGGCACCGAAATCCTTAATGGTCTTCACAAGACCGTTATAGATCTTTCCGATCTCGGGCATAGCAGTCATGCCTTCGATATGGGCCACCAGAGCCTCGGCCGACTCCGTACTCTTGGAAAAGATCTTGATCGTCCCGTCATCATCCACATCAATCTTGGAATCAAACTCCGCTGTCATCTCCCGGATCACTTTACCGCCCGGCCCGATGATATCACGAATCTTGTCCTGATTGATCTTTATGGTGACATACTTAGGCGCATGCTCAGCAACATTCTTTCGCGGAATACCGAGAGCCTCTTCCATCTTGCCCAGAATATGGAGACGTCCCTCTTTGGCCTGTGCCAAGGCACTGGACATAATCTCCCGATCAACCCCGTCAATCTTGATATCCATCTGGAGCGAGGAAATACCCTCAGCCGTGCCCACGACCTTGAAGTCCATATCACCGAGATGATCCTCATCACCGAGGATATCAGTGAGCACAACCACCTTGTCGCCTTCCTTGATCAAACCCATTGCAACACCGGAGACCGGGGCCTTGATGGGCACACCGGCATCCATCAGGGCAAGACTTGCACCGCAGACCGTGGCCATAGAGGAAGAACCGTTGGATTCCAGGATCTCGGAAACCACGCGCATGGTATACGGAAAATCAGCCGCGTCAGGCAACACCGTTTCAATACCGCGTCGGGCAAGGGTGCCGTGCCCGATATCGCGACGGCTGGGGCCGCGCATGAAGCGGGCCTCGCCGACGCAGAAGGGAGGAAAGTTATAATGCATCATAAAGCGACGGTACGTATCGCCTTTCAGGCTTTCCACATGCAGTTCATCACGCTCGGAGCCCAAGGTGCCGACAACCATAGCCTGGGTCTCACCCCGGGTGAACAGCGCCGAACCGTGCGCCTTGGGCAGTACACCGACTTCACACTCAATAGGGCGGACCTGATCAAAGCTTCGGCCGTCTAAACGCAGCCCTTTATTGACAATCCGATCACGCATAATATTTTTCTTATATGCGCCCAGCACATCGAAAACTTCCCTTTCGCTCTCGTACAGCTTCTCATCAATGGCAGCAAGCACTTCGTCTTTCAGGCTGTCATAGCGGGCACCACGTTCAATCTTACCGGCAACAGTGACCAGCTCTTCCATCCCGGCAGCAGCGACTTCCTCTACCTTTGCCTTCAGGGGCTCGTTAACCAGAGGAGCAACAACTTCCCGTTTCTTCTTACCGATTTCTTCCTGCAAAGCCTTCTGCATGGCGATGAGCGGCTGAATCTCCTGATGAGCGAAAAAAATCGCCTCAAGAACAATCTCCTCACTCAACTCGCCGGTGCGACCTTCCACCATGACCACAGCGGTTTCGGTTCCGGCAACTATCAAGTTCATGGAGGATTTTTCCAGCTGGCTCGCCGTAGGATTCAGGATATATTCATCATTAATATAGCCGACTCTGGCCGCAGCCATAGGACCTGCCCAAGGTACATCGGAAATGGAAAGTGCTGCGGAAGCACCGTTCATGGCTAAAATATCCGGGTCAATCTCCTGATCTGCAGAAAAAACCGTTGCGATCAGCTGGGTCTCGGACATATACCCTTTGGGGAAAAGTGGGCGCAAAGGACGGTCGATAAGTCGACAGGTCAATATTTCCTTTTCCGATGGGCGACCAATTTCACGGCGAAAATAATTGCCCGGAATACGTCCGGCAGCATACATTCGCTCCTGGTATTCAATGGTCAAGGGCAGAAAACCGGCATCTTTTGTTCCTTTATCTGCAACCACGGTGACAAGAACCATGGTATCGCCGCAGTTTACCACAATGGAACCGCTGGTTTGTTTTGCTATCTTGCCGGTCTCAAAGGACATACAGCGCCCACCGATTTCGACTTCTTTCTTTGTGTACATGCAAACTCCTTTGCGTTCAGCTGCCCCTGCTGTCTTCGCAATTTTTTTCTTCAGATTTTTTCATCTGAAAGGGACAGTGTTTCTTCTCAGACCCGCCAGTCGGATCTTTGTATTATTTTTTTCAACTTGATAATTTAAAATATGAGAGAACCTGTTCCTGCGAGCAAGAATCAGCAGGCTCATAAAAAGCTTTATAATCGACTGGAACGTATCTTTGCTTTTTTAGGGAGGGGACTGCACAGGTCGCGTTGATACAACAAAAATTTTCCTGTTACACAGCAAGGCATAACAGGAAAAATTTACCACATCAAAAAAATCGCAACAAGGTATGCATTACTTCCTGATACCCAGCTCCTGAATCAAGGAACGATACCGATTGATATCTTTCTTCCTCAGATATTTCAAAAGGCTGCGACGCTGACCAACCAACTTCAGCAGGCCACGACGGGAATGATGATCCTTGGCATGGGTCTTGAAATGATCGGTCAGGTAGGTGATTCGATCTGAAATCAGAGCAACCTGTACTTCTGGAGAACCGGTATCACCCTCGCAGGTTGCGAACTTCTTGATAATCTCTTCTTTTTTTGCTGTACTCTGTGCCATTACGCACCTCCAAAATGTTGTCCTTCTGCTATCGGCAAAGCCTTCTTTTCCTCAGCCTCGCCAAAGTCTGGAATCAAATTGTTCCTGTTTTCCACATCCGAGGAAAGAAATATGGGGAACAATGCACCATTTCCGCCCTTTGCGAAAATGAATGTCTCTTTTATGCGTTTTCTAAAGCCTGCTCAACCGTGCGTATCTTGCTTATCAGGAGATCAGCCCCAACCTCATAACCCGAATCCTGACTGCAATCCTTACCGCAATTATTATGGAACAAGCCCTCTCCGTCAATAGCTTCATCAACAGAAAAGCAGCCGCTTTGGGTACGGCGTAAGGCTGTAAGATAGGCACCGCAACCAAGCTTTTCACCGATATCAGCAGCAAGCACCCTGATATAGGTCCCCTTGCTGCACGTAACGGTTATTGTTAACTGCTCA
>MTKS01000245.1 GCA_004028495.1 Candidatus Electrothrix marina | reverse complement strand
TTCCGCTTCATTCTCAGCAAATAAACTCGATAAATTTATCAACCCCAACCACTTACCGCAACCGAAATATGCCGCTCCGCCATCAGTGAATAAATAGGTCCATACACTCCTCCTACGCCCCGCCTCCGAATATCCCACATAAAAATAATTTATTATTAAATCTTACCCCGACCAAGCCTAATATGCACACAACGCATCATAGCCACCCCGCCCCGGACTGCTCCTGAAAGAAATCAATTTTCTCTCGTTTTTAAATCAAAAAAGAATCAAAAAAAAATTGACAATGAGGCCGCGATGAACTTTACTAAAGATAAGAACAGTTACTATTACCTTTCAGCTCGCTTTACCCAAAAAAACAATCCGGGAGGGAAGTCCATGCACAAATTCATCATCTCCACATTTATCACTCTGTCTCTTTTCTCTGTTTTCTCTGTTTCCTCTGTTTCTGCTGCTGACAACCAATGTTTCAAAGCATACGGGAACACTCCCGCCGAAGCATTCCGTGCAGCTGCCGAGTCCCTTAAAAACGCCGATGCCGAAATGGGGCCGGGCTGGATGAAAGATAATATGCAGGTTCGCCTGCTCCCGGAAAAAATAAAAGGCCAGTTTGTGGCTGTTATCTACTCTACTGTACATCATGCGGATACATGCAATGTGGACAGGAAAAATGAAGTAGCCGATAAGGATCGCCCGAAATGTGATCAAACAAAATGTACAATCTGAAAAAAAAACAACATCACTCGTGAAAATGCCATATAATAATCGGCAGACTGTTGCTTCAGAAAAAAAAGACGGACTGCCGATTCCGGCAAAAAAAGGAGACTGAACGATGAAAAATTTACACGAGGTTATTGAAACCTATACTGATAAGGATAAAAACCCTGCCTATCTTGGCGGAGAAATTGTTTCGGTATCCGCAAGGATTACTCTTCAGGCAAAAATCAAGCTGCAATTTCTTTCAGCACTGTTCGGCAAAAAGCAGACTCCTTTACTTGCTGAACTTATTGAAACTTCTATTAACGAAGTCTTTGATCAGGTTGATATGCCGGAGCAATTACAAAAAGAGTTTGAAGATAAAATGAAGGAAATCGGTTCAGGGAAAGTCGTTTAACTGCACCCCTTCCCTTGACCGACCTCAGAACACCCTGTAAAAACGAATTTTCCTGCTCCATCCTCCCCTTATTCCACATCCGCAATCCTTCCTTGACGCTTTTCCCGATACCCTGTAAAATCCGACCACGGTCAATATTCATTATCAGCAACAACTCAGGGAAATTCGCACCATGATCATCTCCGATCTTGCCGTCAAAAAAAGCATCTCCGTCCTGGTTCTTGCCGCCCTTATTCTGGTCATGGGGACCTACAGCTACCTCACCCTGCCCAGGGAGGCTGAGCCGGACATCAGCATCCCCCATATCTTTGTCTCCACCGCCTACCGAGGCGTGGCACCGGGCGATATCGAAAATGCCATCACCATTGAGATCGAAAACAAACTCAAAAGCCTGGACGGCGTCAAGAACGTCAAGTCGGTCAGCTCTGAGGGCGAGTCGCTGATCGATGTGGAATTTACCACCGGAGTGGATATCGACGATGCCCTGCGCAAGGTTAAGGACAAGGTGGACGAGGCCAAGGGAGAGCTGCCCACGGATCTGGAAGATGATCCCTACGTCTTTGAGGTCAATATCTCCGAGATGCCGATCCTGATTTTTTCCTTAGCCGGGACCTGCGGAGAGCGGTGCCTAAAGGAGATTGCCGATGATCTGGAAGACGAGATCGAAGGCGTGCCCGGCGTGCTGGACGTGGAGATCACCGGAGCACGGGAACGGGAAATCCGCATTGAATTTTTTCCAGAGAAGCTGGCCTATTACGGACTGAGCATTCCTGCTGTCCAGGCTGCTGTCCAAGGCGAAAACAGTAATACCTCGGGCGGGGCGCTGCATATGGGCGACGGCAAATTTCAAGTCCGGGTGCCGGGAGAGTTTGCCACCCCGGAGGAGCTGTACGGTCTTGTTATCGGCACTCACGACGGACAGCCGGTCTATGCTCGGGATGTCTCACAGGTGCTGGATACCTTTAAGGAGGAAACCAGCCGGTCCCGGCTCAACGGCCTGCCTGCGGTCAATATTGTAGTCAAGAAACGTTCCGGGGAAAATATCATCGCTATTGCCGATGCCGTCGAAGATATCCTGCAAAAAAATCAACCGGGCTGGCCCGGCGGCACGAGCATCACCAAAGTACTGGACAAATCAAAAGATACCAAGAATATGGTCGCGGACCTGGAGAATAATATCCTCTCCGGTCTGGTTCTGGTCGTGGTGGTGATCTTCTTTGCCATGGGCATCCGCAATGCCCTGCTGGTCAGCATGGCTATCCCCTTTTCCATGCTCCTCTCCTTCACGGTGCTCCAGGTTATGGGGATCACCCTCAATATGATCGTCCTGTTCAGCCTGACCCTGGCCCTGGGCATGCTGGTGGATAATGCCATTGTCATCATTGAAAATATCTACCGATTCATGGAGCAGGGCGTCGGCCGGGTTGAGGCGGCTATGAAGGGAACCTCGGAGGTGGCCATGCCGGTGATCGGGTCCACCCTAACCACTTTGGCCGTGTTCTCGCCCATGCTCTTCTGGCCCGGCATCATGGGCGAGTTTATGGGATACCTGCCCCTCACCCTGATTGTTACCCTGTCCTCCAGTCTCTTCGTGGCCCTGGTCATCAATCCGGCCTTGGCCTCTCTGTTCATGAAGAGTGCCGAACAGGTGCGGTCGGTGTCCTCCGCCGAGGTGGAAGCGGCCGGAGAACAACCGGTGACCATCCAAGGGCCGCTCCTGCGCACCTATGCATGGTTGCTCAGATTCAGTCTGGCCCATCCCTTTGCCCTGATTGCGGCGGCGGTGTTCCTGTTGGTCTTCATGGTCCAGGGCTGGCTGCTGGCGGTGGGCATTGAAAAGCCGGTGGAATTTTTCCCTGATATCGAACCCAAGGGGATCTATGTCAATACAGACATGCCGGAAGGTGCTGATCTGAAATATATCGACCGAATCCTCCGCCAGATTGAGGAGGCCGTGGCCGGAAATGGTAGGGGGGAAAAATCTTTTGCCCCTACAGAAGCATCCACCGGCCCCAGCGATCTACCGAACGTGAAGATCATCTACAGCCGGGCTGTCACCTCCACCGGCGGCGGGTCTGCATTTGAACCGAACACGCCCAATCATGTGGGTATCCGCTTTATTGACCTGGAAGACCGCTCCCGGTCCACCTACGATACGGTTGAGGAGATCAGGAAACGGATCAGCAACATTGCCGGGGCCAAAATCACCGTGGCTATGGAGGCGGAAGGCCCGCCCACGGGCGAGCCATCAATATCGAGATCAGCGGTGATAACTTCACTGTGCTCGGCTCCATTGCCAGGG
>MTKS01000244.1 GCA_004028495.1 Candidatus Electrothrix marina | reverse complement strand
TGGAAAAAGGCCCTGCCCATCTGGAAAGCAAAAACGGCAAAACAGCGGTCGATCCGGAGTTTATCCGCCTCCTGCTGGCCTGTGAGGACAAACGATTCTGGTCCCATTACGGGGTAGACCCTCTTGCTATGAGCAGGGCCTTTTTCCAGTTCATCAGCCAGGGCCGAGTGGTGTCCGGGGCCTCCACCATCACCATGCAGACCGTGCGTCTGCTCCGCCCTCATCCTCGCACCCTTTGGGGGAAGCTCTTTGAAATGATCCAGGCCCTACGTCTGGAGCAACGGCTGAGTAAAGAGGAAATCCTGACAACCTACCTCACCCTGACACCCTATGGCGGCAATATCGAAGGAATTGAGGCGGCCTGCCGCTTTTATTTTCAGAAAAACGCGGCCCGCATCACCCCGTCCCAGACAGCCCTGTTGATCAGCCTGCCCCAGTCCCCGGAACGACGACGACCGGATCGCCGACATGCGCAGGCCGTGGCAGCAAGAGATCAATTCCTTCACCGCCTGCACAAGGAAGGGTTGCTGACAGCCGAGCAGGTGAAATTAGGCGTGGAACAACCGGTCCCGCGCAAACGGAGCCCAACCCCGATCCTGGCCCCGCATCTGAGCCAGCACCTTGCTTCTCGTTACGCAGATCGGGAGGAAATCAGAACCTCATTGGTCAGGCCACTCCAGGAGCAGCTGGAAGCCATTGCTCAGCAGGCCCAGGATCGTCTCAGTGCAGACGGCAAGAAGACCTTGGCCATACTGGTGGTGAATAATCAGGGCCGCAGGGTGCTGGCCCATGTCGGTTCAGGAAATTTCTGGTCCAATCGGATTGACCTGACCAGGGCCCGCCGTTCTCCCGGCTCAGCCCTCAAACCCTTTATCTACGGAATGGCCTTTGAACAGGGTTTTCTCCACCCGGAGACCAGAATACTTGATCGCCCGACCCGCTTTGGCAATTACGGACCAAGCAATTTTGACGGTCGCTATCAGGGATGGGTTTCTGTTCGTGAGGCCCTGCAACGTTCATTAAACCTACCTGCCGTGCAGGTGATGGAGCGGACCGGCCCCCAACGCCTTTTGTCCCGCTTTGCCGGACTCGGCCTTGCTGTTGACCCGGACAGACCGCCCGGCCTTTCCTTGGCCCTGGGAGGCACTGCCGCAAGTTTGGTGGAACTGACGGCCCTCTATGCTGCCTTGGCGGAACAGGGACAATACAGGCCCCTCTCTTTCAGCCCAGATGCACCCTCCCCTTCCGGCCAAAAAATGCTCTCCAGAACAGCGGCCTGGTATGTGGATGATATCCTCCGCACCCGACCACCCCGTTCCGGCGTGGTGTCTAAGGACGTTAAAGGCAGCAGAATTCGCTATAAAACCGGAACCTCCTACGGCTATCGGGATGCCTGGGCACTGGGCTATACCCCTGGGCATACGGTGGGTATCTGGATCGGTCGCCCTGATTGGGGCTATGGCAAGGAGACCACTGGTGCTAACTCGGCTGTGCCGGTGCTGTTTCGGGTCTTTGCCGCTTTAGGTACAATCCAGGAGCTGCAAGGGAATCAAAGGGAGGACAAGCGAATAAATAATCGCATCCCTGCTGAGGTTCTCGCGGTCCGCCATAACCAGCTGCCGATGCATCTGCAATGGTTTTCCCGAGCAGCAGAAGCTGGACAACGAGCCAACAAGCCACGGATTTATTTTCCAGTGGACGGCAGCAGCATGCAGCTTGATCAAGAACCTCTCCTTGCTCTCAAATCCCACGGCGGCACCCCGCCCTTTCACTGGCTGGTCAACGGACGGCCTCTGGGCAGGGAGCATCAGGAGGCTATCACCTCCTATACTCCTCATGGGCCGGGCTTGACCCAGATTACCTTAGTAGACAGTCGGGGAAAACGGGATACCGTCTCGGTGTGGTTGGCAGATAGAGGAGAGTCACGCCTGTGAGAGGAAGGGAACTGAGGAAAGACAAACAAAAAGGACAGAGCCTTGCAGCCCCGCCCTCTCTCATCACGCAGATAAATAAGCCGATATCAAATCATGCTTTCCAAATAGCCTATTGCCTCCATGATAAGAGGAAACACCTGCTCCTGGCTACCACAGTCCTTAATCCAGTCGTTCCTGTCCGGTGTCGGCGGCTCTGATGCAGCGCAGCCGTCCGTCTTGGCAAGGATGTCGTTCCGTAACTTATCCAAGGCCTTGGCATAGCTGCCCTCATCAATCAGAGTAAAGGCGGCATTGACCTTATTGGTAAGAGCGTTCTGCTGCTTGGCATTTTTCAGAACAGCCGTGTCAATCTCGTTGACCGCTGTTGCAGTGTCCTCAAGCGTCTCGGTCACAGCAGTCAGATAGGAGACAACCACAGCCTCGGCAATATCCTCCTCACTGTCGATCAGTCCATCATTGACCACAAGGCTCACCTCGTAGGTACCGGGAAAATCGACAACAAGGCAGGTGGTTTCTGCGTTCGGGTCATCAAGCTCGGCTGCACTGCCCTCGGGCCATGCATCCAGTGACCAAAGGTACTCCACCTCGTCGCCGTCGGCATCTGTGCTACCGCTGCCGTCAAAGCAGACTGTATCTCCCTCAAGTGCGGACTGAGCAGACCCTGCATCCGCTATAGGGGGTTGGTTTATAAACGATGGCACTACGATGGCGTCGTTAAACTCAAAAGAACCCGCATCACAACCCGCACCGAACGGACGAGACTCGCCGCGTTGATCCAAGCCGGGTGAGCATCCTTCATCCAGATCAATAGCTGGGCTACCCGACACCAAAGCATGGGTCATGGTTAGCCCGCCGTTGTCAGCCAGCGGGCTAAGGATATCTTCCAGGGCAGTGCCGCTACTGCCGGTGGCGTCGATATCGCTCGCTCCGGGCGTAAAACCGATAAAGGCCTCAGTATTGCTCTCACCGTTATGACCGAAGAGATTAAAGCTATCGGCATAGATTGTGCCGCTCGTACTAGAAAAAACTTCCTTGCCATTGTCATTGCCCATTGCCGTGTTACCGCTGATGAGCGAGCTGTGCAACGTGACGGTGCCGTCACTGCTATTATAAATCCCCCCGCCTATGGAGTCGCCACCGTTGGTGGCGATGCAGGTGAAACTTACTGCGGCGTTGTCGCTTATTGTACAGATGGTGCAGCTTACTCCGGTGTTGTCACTTACTGTAGAGTTAGTCAGCGTGACGGTGCCGTAATTGTAAATTCCACTGCCAGAGGAGAAATAACCGGAGGTAGTATTGCCGCTGACCGTGGAATTAGTCAGCGTGACGGTGCTGTCGCTGCTATTGTAAACCCCACCACCGTAGGTGGGGTTACAAGTAGAGGCAGTATTGCCGCTGACCGTGGAGGCGTTCAGTGTGATAGTGCCGCCGCCGTCGTTGGAAATCCCCCCGCCCCCGCCGTAGATCAAGATAGCAGAGGCAGTATTGCCGC
>MTKS01000243.1 GCA_004028495.1 Candidatus Electrothrix marina | reverse complement strand
TGCTCACCCTGCGGGAGATCAACGGGGGCTTTGAAGGCTTGAAGGTGAGTGAACGTATCCCACTGCCAGATAATCCATCGCTCAGCGTGGATTGCGAGACCCTGCGCGTTAACCTGGAGGCGGGGGTGGATCGCTTTGTCCCGGAAGGAGCGAAAAAAGCCTATTCGCTCCTTGAGTTACTCAATACCGTGGATGAGGAAAAGATGCTCAAGCTACTGGAAAAAGCACCTGCTGGGATTGAGGATAAGGAGTCTCTGATAGAGGCAATAGGAAAACATGTCATGGTTGAGCCGAACTTTTTTGGCTTAGGAGGAGACCTCAAGGGACTGGCTGGGGAACTGTGGCTGCGCTATCGGGCTAAACGCGGCTAAAGCAGCCTGAAATTATCATTGAACAAGTTACAGGTCTTCGTTATGATGTGCTGAAATAGATTATTACCCTGTGCCCGGCGATACAGCCTTGCAACAGACGGAACCTGTGCCCATAATCCTGGACCGCGCCTATGAAACCCTGTCGAGAATGCCAGCATACTATCTCAGAACAGGCAATGGCCTGCCCGCAATGCGGGGCACCCTTTCCAGCCAAAGCGCAATGGAACGGTTGGGGCTTTGAGTATAAGTCCAAGGCAACCCTGATAGGACTTCCCTGGCTGCATATCTCCTTTAAGTACAGTCCGACACGATGTCCGGTGCCAGCAAAAGGCGTCATTGCCATAGGGCAGTTCGCCTGCGGAATCTTCACCCTGTCGCAATTCGGCATTGGACTGATCTCGGTCAGCCAGTTTACTATTGCCGGTTTTGCCCTAGCTCAGTTCGCCTTGGCCTACTCCCTGATTGCCCAGCTGGGTCTTTATGTTGATCAGGGCTACGGGCAGCTGGTCAAAAGCATTACCGAACTTGCAGGTATGTTCTGATCCGGCAAGGAAATTCCGATACCTTGACACTGTACAAACAAGCCCCCTGCCCTCCTGTCTTCTCAGAAAAAGGATGGGGAGATAAATAAACTCAAATTCTTGTTACCTCTCATGTCTACAGCACCTTCTTCATCCCTGAGCGAAGCAGTCATCTATGTTGCAGGTCATCGAGGCTTGGTGGGCTCCGCCATCTGCCGTGCCCTGGAGCAGCAAGGCTGCACCCGGATCCTTACCCGCACCCATGCGGAACTGGATTTGACAGACCAGGCAGCTGTCCGGGCCTTCTTTGCCGACAATCAGCCTGACTATGTCTTTCTCTCTGCGGCCAAAGTCGGCGGTATCCATGCCAATGACAGCCTGCCTGCCGACTTTATCCGCGACAACCTCCTGATCCAGACCAACATCATTGATGCAGCCCATCAATGCGGGAGCAAAAAGCTTCTCTTCCTCGGATCCTCCTGCATTTATCCCAAATTCGCCCCCCAACCCATGCAGGAAGAGCATTTGCTCACCGGTGAGCTGGAACCCACCAATGAGTGGTATGCGGTGGCCAAAATCGCAGGTATTAAGATGTGCCAAGCCTATCACAAGCAACACGGCTTCAACGCCATCAGCCTGATGCCCACCAATCTGTACGGGCCCGGAGATAATTTTGATCTGCAAAACTCCCATGTCCTGCCCGCCCTGATCCGCAAATTCCATGAGGCAAAGATACAGGGCCTCCCGGAAGTGGAAATCTGGGGAACAGGCACACCGAAGCGAGAATTTCTCCATGTTGATGACCTTGCTTCCGCCTGTCTCTTCCTGATGAAAAAATACAATGATCCTGCTATCGTTAATGTGGGTTCCGGTGAAGAGGTAAGTATTTCTGAACTGGCCGGGCTTGTTGCCGAGGCGGTGGGCTTTCAGGGGAATGTGCGCTATAACAAAGATATGCCGGACGGCACGCCGAGAAAATTCCTTGATGTCTCCAAACTTTCGGCCTTGGGCTGGACCAGTCAGATCACCCTTCAGCAAGGCATAGCAGATACCTATGCCTGGTTTTTAGCCAATGAAAACGGGTTGAGGAAATAATGAATCTCCGTATTGATGATCGCTTCATCACATCTCTTGAGTTATTGTGTTGTGGCCTGAGCCAAGTCCCACCCCTGTTCCATTAAAAACAATTTCTCAAAGCCTCTTCTGAGGACCAGCCCAGCCCGGCATATCACTGTTCATTTATTATCGCCATAAAATCAGCGAGGAAGACTTCCGGCATTTTTGCAGGACGGACTGTTGCCTCCCGGCTGTCGGTTGTTGTCCATATCGCAGTATGAATTCCGTGGGCCAGTTTTCTGTTCTTGCGCTGTTCGTTTATGCTATGATATTCAAAGTAGAGAACAACTCCCTCCTCAAAAACCTCACTCAAATACATCGAGACTTCAATACACTCAAAAGGCATCGCCTCCTGAAGATGACTTACTTCCGCCTGTACGCCGATAAACTCTCCCCGGTTATTTTCTTTAAAAACATCCGGTGCCCGCCGGAACAGGTAGTTATCGCGCACTCTTGCCTGCCAGCTATAATAATGGGCATAATAAATATTACCGACTAGATTGGAGTCTTCCATGGATGTCAGGAACTGCTGCTGATCCAGCAAGTATCGCCCGCGATCTGTTCTGTCCGTCGCAACTATGGGGACCAAGGATGACACTACGGCGACCTTTCCCTTCGGATTCTCCATGCTGTCGACAGAGGGCAGTCGAGCAAGATACTTTCTGAAATAATCGGGCAAAGGAGCTTTCCTGACAATTCCCCGCCCTCTGATGCTCACCCAAGTGCTGGAAATGATACTGGTGGCAACCCTCTCTTCTCTGCCGTCCCTGTTTTTTTTCAGCCATTCAAAAGCAAGCGCAATAAAAGATTCTGAAAGATCCGTATCATCTGTCAGGGTAATCCGGCCAATGATCTTGTCAAAGATGTCTATATGCCGCTCAACTTTAAAAGAGGAGACATTGGTCACCATACCCCATTGACGTGAACGTATACTCTTGAGCAGGGGTTCGGCTATGGGGAGCAGGGTCAGCTCTCTGAACGCGCCCATCCATTTCGGGATACTGGTAAAACAGACCCTGCCGCTCAACCTCCTGCTGTCGGTGAAAGTGGTGATGAATTCATGGGTAAAATTACCGCTATCGTTAACTGAAGAATCCGCGCTGTCAGGGGGGGCAATTTCCTGTATATCACTATCACCCCGGATATTCTTCCCGGTCTCCGGCTGACCTGCAACAGCGAGCATTCTTTCCCCTCCGAGCGTCAGGAAGACGGGAAACGTGAGAACACGACAGTCGCTGTTATCCCGGTTGCACCTGAACAGAACAGACGTTTCATCACCTGTCTCATCTCGCTCGACAGAGATGATGCTCAGCGCAGGGCGTACACCCGATGCCTTGAACGCGGCTTCAGAGGCCGCCCATATCCTTGTTCCTGCTCTGTCCAAAGATTCGCCTTCCTCAATCAGCCGAGTAAGGAGCGGCTCGTTA
>MTKS01000242.1 GCA_004028495.1 Candidatus Electrothrix marina | reverse complement strand
TGGTTTTGTGTGTCATGCCCCAGTTGTAATAGCAACTGCTTAGGATCAAGCTCTATTTGAAATTTCTTGCTGAATGCTGTAATCATTTTATGATCCGTCCATTGGTGGAGGCAGTTACCTGAAAAAGTTGATTTCTAACAACGCAATAAAGTTATTAACACAGCATCTCCTCTACATCAATCGAATTTCTTGCTAATCTTGTGTACCGGCTCTCTCAGTCTGAAGAAACACGACTTCGGGGTCAGAGCCCTATTTCTGTTAACATAAGGGGGTCTAACAATTTTCAGCACGTATATCGTATGCAATTTCCCTCAACTCTGTAATTGATTGATGAAGTTCATGCTCATCGTATTGCTTGTTAAGGGTGTTTTCTGGATGATGAGTAAAATTTCTAATATATGTCATAATTGTTACATTCTGTTCCTTTTCTCCGCTCTTTTTCTGCTTTATCCACACTTTGTCTTGTTTTATGCCTTTTTCATTTAAATAATTATCAACGCTCATTATGCTCCATTTTTCTGTTCTTTCCTGAATCCACCCATAAAGTTCGTTATGATATTCAAATGTTGCGAGATCATAAGCGTAATAGCTTAATTCTCCCCAGCTTATATTTGAAAACAACCGATTATCCATAGGTGGATTGTGCAGAAAAATTTCGTTGCCATTTTTCTGCCCTACTATTAACTCAGCTTCACCAATGTGATTCTTTAATATATACGGTGAATGCGTTGAAAAGAATATTTGATTTTTTGGTAAATATTGTTTTATGACCTTGATGAAGTCTCGTTGAATGCTGGGATGCAAACTGTTTTCAGGCTCTTCAAATATAAGGAATTGACTATTGAGAGCTATTGAAGATTCAGCAGACATTGCCAGCTTAAAAGCTGTTTGCTCACCACCGGACAGACTGTCCCACGGCTGAACAATATTATTGTCTCGAACTAAATTTAACAGGTCGCCTTCCCCGATTTGTATATCCTTGAACCTGTTGTCTCCAATAAATTTATTCGTAAAACGTAAAGCATTTTCTAAAAGGTTAGGGTGTTCACCATCAACAATTTTGCCCAATTTCGTACCTTGTAATTTCTGAACCAATCTTGCTCGTAATCCACCAAGTGACTCTTCGCGTTGAGAAGTCGCAGCATGTAGTGGTCTTTGATCGTTGTCTATTGGAGGAGGGCATATTCTTCCACCATTCCAACTGTTACGAATAATTATTTGAGTTAAAAATTTACCTTTATCCTCTTGTTTTATTATATTTTTTATTTCTTCTTCCAGGTTTGTCGTTACAATTCCATGTTTTTGAGCAGCAAGACGTGATTTGTTTTTTCCAACTTCTGCCCTTTCACACTTGACCGACATCTTAACGTTTCGATACGATTCTTTTATTTTTAGATCGAAGTCATAATATATCTCTATAGGTATAGCCTGCTCATCATCAATAAATATAAAGTCGCCGTCTAAAAATATTCTTTTCTCATTTCGTAATATGGGAATTAATCGCGCAATAGCAGCAAGACAGCTTGTTTTGCCAGTACCGTTATTACCTACTATGAGGTTGAAATCAGAAAAAGATAATTCTGTTGACTTTATGCCTCTAAAATTTGAAATTTTAATTTTGTTGATTCTGATATTTTTCATGTCAATATCTTTCCTATGTTATTGTATTCAAGTCTCTTGAAAAAACCTGGGTCAGACCCCTATTTCCTATTTCTCGAACAAGAACCGCTGTAAGCTTTGGCATCAGAGGGGCTCTCGGAAAAGTGGGTATAAAATAGGTGGGTACCCTAATTATGCAGTGAATATCAGTGAAAAATAAAGGAAGGGGAGGGAGAGAAAAGGCAAAAAAAACCGCGAACCAATGAAGGTCGCGGGTTTTACTGAACTACTCTAATACTACAATATAAAAAATGGTGCCGAAGGCGGAGTCGAACCGGCACGAGCGTAACTCACTACCCCCTCAAGATAGCGTGTCTACCAATTCCACCACTTCGGCACGCAAGGTATATTTATTTTTCATTCAGCCTGTTCCGGGGCTGTTTCCGTTTCCTGCTCAACCGGAGCAACTTGCTCTTCAGAAGCAGGAACAACTTCAATGTTTTGAGCTTCAACTACCGGCTCAACAACTTCAGCCGTTTCTTCAGCAAGAGCTTCCTGAACAGCGGGAGAGGCTTCAGCTACCGGCTCTTCTTCTCCTGTCGGAGCTGCTAGTTCAACCTCAGCAGTTTCAGCTTGGCTTTCCTGAACAGCCGGGGAAGCAGTTGCTTCTTCTGAAAGAGCTTCCTGTACAGCAGGAGAGGCTTCAGCTTCCGGTGCAGGCAGCTCAACTTGGCTTTCCGTTCCCGGCATGGGAATGGTAACCGGTGCTTCCTTCTGCGCCGGAGCAGCCGTTTCCTGAGCTGGCAGTTCCTTCATAATTGAGCCAGTACTCTCGTTCGTAGAGATATAGGCCAATGAAATCGAGGTGCCCATAAAAACAATTGCTGAAAAAGTGGTTATCTTATTCAGCAGAGGCACCGGGCCTTCTGATCCGAAGACCGACTGGCCGGAACCGCCGAAGGTGGCCCCTATATCAGCTCCCTTGCCGTGCTGTAACAGCACAATGGCAATCAGAAAGAGAGAAACCAGTACATGTGTTATAATAAGTAAGGTCGTCATGTAAAATTGATTATCCTAGCAAAAGACTCGGCCTGCAAAGCTGCGCCGCCCACAAGAGCACCGTCAACATCGGGCTGAGCCATGAGGCTGTCAATATTTTCAGGTTTGACCGAGCCACCATACAATATCCTGACAGAGTCGGCAAGTGTTTTTTTATACAAATCAGCAAGAGCACAGCGAATAAAGGCATGCACCTCCTGAGCCTGCTCTTTGGTCGCGGTTTTTCCGGTGCCGATGGCCCAAACCGGCTCGTAAGCCACTACCACCTGCTCCATTTGGTCCGCCTGAACATCTTTCAGGCCTTGGCTGAGCTGCTCCTCAACGATCTTAAAGGTATTGCCCTGTTCACGTTCCTCTAATGTCTCACCGACACAGAGGATGGGTGTCAGGCCGAATTGCAGGGCTCCCGTCAGGCGACGGTTGACCATTGCGTTATCCTCGCCGAATACATGACGACGCTCTGAATGACCGAGAATGACCATGTCAACCCCGACATCCTGAAGCATGGGCGGTGAAATTTCACCGGTAAACGCGCCCTGTTTTTCCCAGGCAACGTTTTGGGCCGCAACCCTTACCGGGCTGTCGGCCACAGCTTCTTTCACAGCAGCCAGCGAGAGATAGGCAGGGGCGATCATTACCTCGCGGTCGGTCAGCCCTTTGCCGGCATCGGCGACTGCGGAGGCCAGCTCGACAGCCTCGGCGCGGGTCAGATACATCTTCCAGTTTCCGGCAATTAAAGGTGTTCGTGTCATATTGTATTCTCCCGAGTAGGGGCACGGCATGCCGTGCCC
>MTKS01000241.1 GCA_004028495.1 Candidatus Electrothrix marina | reverse complement strand
GCCGGAATAGCAGGAATCCGCCACGATCAACGCATGTCTCGCCTGAATAACTTTGAGCAGATTCGTCACCCTGGAAGTAGGAATCCAATCTATATCGTTGTCCTGTTCAGCATCCACAGGCTGCCAGTACCCGACTCCGCTCAAACGATCCAGATAACCATGCCCGGCATAGTAGATAAGCAGATTATCTTTTTCCGAGGTCATGGTCTTGCGTAGCGTGGAAAAGGCACGCATAATTTCCTTCCTGTCCCCGTCCAGAACCAGCTCAACCTCAAAACCGTACCGATTCTGTAAAACCTCAGCCACCGCCTCAGCATCGGCCAGCGGGGTTTTCAGCGGCGTGAGATATTTATAATTCTGATTACCGATCACCAAGGCATGAAAACGGCCATAAGGCGAAGATGCCTGCACCGGAACAGCGACAGACAGAACAAACAGAATATACAGAAACCTTCCCGGCATCACTACTCTCCTTCAGCCTTTTGCCGTAACTTCTCCAGCTCCGCACGGGCGTCCGCCGCCTCCTGCCCCTTTCCATTTGCCTCCAGCAACTCCGCAAACAAAGACAGATACGCCGCTTTATCAATCTCCGGCCCGTAAAGATAGGCCAGTCGCGCCATTGCCACGGCCTCGCCGATACGGTTCTGCCGTTGAAATATGCGGGCAATGCTGCTTAAAGAAGGAGCGGCATCTGAAAGTGTCATGCCCGATTGATGCAACTTTTCCAATTCCCGGCCAAGGTCGGTCGCCGCCGGTGCGGTATCCAGATCGACTTCCGGGAGTCTGTACTGCTCCTCTTTTCGCAATATGGACTCGTCGCCGTTTCGAGCTTTCGTCTCAACGAATTCTTTCCGAAGCAGTTGCGGTTCACCCCGCCACAGCATAATCCCGATCAGCACAGTGCCGAACAGTGCGAAATAGATACCGGGAAGAAAATTTGTCACACGCAGCTTGAATTCACCGGCCTGAACACCGGCGGAAGATGCCTCTCCTGCGGAGTTTGCCTGCCCTGGAGGCCGAACAAACAGCCGGAACCCCAGGTAAATAGAAAGCGCACCGATAGCCAGTACGCTCAGGCGATACACGGTGACATAGAGCAGAAATTCTGTGGAACCGGACATAGGGTCTCCCAAGGTGATGACTGTTAAGAGAAGAGAGCAAAAACAGCAGAAGAATACAAAAAAGAGCAGGATTCCGCAAGGCCGATACTGCCCCCAAGATATTACTTCTTTCCCCTCTTTTTTCAATTTTCACTTTGCCCAAGGCATCCTTCGCGATATTATACACAACATGATTGCGATTGAAGGATTATTCAATCAGAACAATTAATACCAGCTTGACTTTTCAAAAGCACTCATTACGTTATATTACTTGAACAAATACCCGCCCAAGGGCAGCGCAAAATATGTAGGGGCAGACCTGCGTGTCTACCCGACAAAAAGGGCGAACACAGAGGTTCGCCCTACAGCAACCTTGCACAAGCATCCAGAAGAGGAGAACAGATATGAACTCGTCCATTGAAACACCACCGGTTCCTCCGGTCCCGGCGGAACAAAACAATACAGCCGATGTTGCCCCGGAACAATCTGTCCAGGAAATCAACAAGGCTGTCCAGAACAGTTCGGCCTGGGTCGGTCTGCTGAAACGGGAAGTGGAAAAAAACATTATCGGTCAGGAACGGCTGGTGGAACGCCTGCTCATCGGCCTGCTTTCTGGTGGACATATTCTGCTGGAAGGTCTGCCCGGTCTTGCTAAGACCTTGGCGGTGAAGACCCTGGCTGCTGCCGTGTCCACGGATTTCCGCCGCATCCAGTTCACCCCGGATATGCTGCCAGCGGACATCATGGGCACGGAGATCTATAATCCGCAAAACACTTCCTTTGAGGTCAAGCAGGGGCCGATCTTTTCTTCCATTATCTTGGCAGATGAGATCAACCGGGCCCCGTCCAAGGTGCAATCGGCCCTGCTGGAGGCCATGCAAGAGAAACAGGTCACCATCGGAGAAACCACGTTTTCGCTGCCCGAGCTGTTCCTAGTTCTCGCGACCCAAAACCCCATTGAGCAGGAAGGCACCTATCCCCTGCCCGAGGCCCAGGTGGATCGTTTTATGCTCAAGGTCAAGGTGGATTATCCCACCCGGGAGCAGGAACGAAGAATCCTGGACATGGTGGAGCACACCGACTCCAAGATGCAGGTGCAGCCGCTCATCGCCCCGGAAGATATCCTGACAGCCCGCAAGGTGGTGGATACCATTTATCTGGATGACCGGATCAAGGAATACATTGTGGATCTGGTCTTTGCCACCCGTGATGCGGGCAGCATCAGCCCGGAACTGAAAGATTATATCGAAACAGGAGCCTCGCCCAGGGCCACCATCAACCTGAAGGCGGCTGCTCGAGCCTTGGCTTACCTCAACGGTCGCGGCTATGTGATCCCGGATGATATTAAAAACTGCGCCCCGGATATAATGCGCCATCGCCTGCGGATCAGCTATGAGGCTGAGGCTGAAGGGGTGACCAGTGAGGATATTATTCAGCGCCTGCTGGATACGGTGCCGGTGCCGTAAAGACGAGCAAGGCAATATCATGGAAAAAGCAATAACCAAAGAAATCCTGAGGAAAGTCCGTCGCATTGAAGTGCGCACCCGGCGCATGGTGGATAACTCCCTGGCCGGGAGCTACCACTCGGTCTTTAAGGGCCAGGGCATGAACTTTGATGAGGTACGGGAATATGTGCCCGGCGATGAGATCCGCAGCATTGACTGGAACGTCACCGCCCGCACCGGGGTGCCCCATGTGAAGAAATTCACTGAAGAGCGGGAGCTGACCATCATGCTGATGATTGACATCAGCGGCTCAGGAGGATTCGGCTCCGGGGACCAGTCTAAGCGGGAGATGATGGCCGAACTGGGCTCGGTCCTGGCCTTTTCCGCTGTGCGTAATAACGACAAGGTGGGTCTGATCCTGTTTTCCGATTTTGTTGAACTCTTCATCCCGCCGGATAAAGGGCGCAAGCATATCCTCCGGGTCATCCGGGAGATCCTCTTTTTTCAGCCCAAAAATAAAGGCACGAATATCTCCGAGGCCCTGAATTTTGTCAACCGGGTCGCCAAGAGAAAATGCGTGACCTTTCTCCTCTCTGATTTCTGCCTACCCGGCGATTTTGACGATTCACTGGCAGCACTCCGCCCCAAGTTACTGGTTACCGGACGCCGTCACGATCTGATCACGGTTTCTGTCACCGACCCAAGGGAGCAGGAGCTGCCTGATGTCGGTCATATCACCTTGGAAGATGCGGAAACCGGCGAGCAGTTGGTGCTCAACACAGCTGATCCGCAGACCCGACAGGCCTATGCCCATCTGGCCCTTGATCGGGCCGAACGTTTTGCCCATACCGTGCGCAGTGCTGGCCTTGACCTGCTCCAGCTCTCTACAGATAAACCTTATATCATGCCGTTGA
>MTKS01000240.1 GCA_004028495.1 Candidatus Electrothrix marina | reverse complement strand
CAACACGCAAAAAAAGAAACGGTTTGACGTCTCTTTTTATCATGATTGGTGCAAAAGTTGCGGTATCTGTATGGCCTTTTGTCCGCAAAAGATCATCAGGTTTGGCAAGGCCGGAAAACCGGAAATCCTTGATAAAGACGGCTGTGTCGGCTGCCGTTTCTGTGAGATGCACTGCCCGGATTTCGCCATAACCGTCTCTGAACGCAAATTTTACCGAAGAACCCTGCTGGAGACGGACGATGACTGAGGCGAAAAGAAAACGCTGCCTGCTTCAGGGAAACGAGGCCATTGTTCAGGGTGCCTTGGCTGCCCGATGCCGTTTTTTTGCCGGTTATCCCATTACCCCGGCTTCTGAAATTGCGGAGCAGCTTTCAGTTCGCCTACCGGCGGTTAACGGCACTTTTATCCAGATGGAGGATGAGATTGCGAGCATCGGAGCAGTGATCGGGGCTTCGCTTGCCGGGGTCAAGGCCATGACCGCCACTTCCGGCCCCGGCTTCTCCCTGATGCAGGAAAATCTCGGCTTTGCCTGCGCTGCCGAAGTTCCCTGCGTGATTGTCAATGTCATGCGGGGCGGCCCCTCAACCGGTCTGCCCACCGGCCCGGCTCAGGGTGACGTGCAGATGGCGCGTTGGGGAACTCATGGTGATCATCCCGTTATTGTTCTGGCTGTATCAAGCGTTTTCGATTCCTTCACCGTTACCGTCAAGGCCTTTAATCTTGCGGAAAAATACCGGGTTCCTGTTATCATCCTCTCTGATGAAGTTGTCGCCCATACCCGTGAATCCGTGGAACTCCCCCTGAACAGCGAAGTCAAGGTGGTGGACAGAATCGCTCCGGGTATGCCTCCGGACTGGTATAAGCCCTATCAGGGAGATGCACGCGGCGTTCCGCCCATGGCCGCCTTCAGTGACGGCTATCGGCACCATGTGACCGGTCTTGTGCATGATCAGGACGGTTTTCCCGCCCAGGATCCGCAGGAGGTTGAAAAATTTCACCTGCGTCTGTCCATGAAGATAACCAAGGGGTTGTCTGATATTCAGATGACCAAAAAATTTCATATGGATGATGCGGAACTCTTTGTGGTCGCCTGTGGCTCGGTTGCCCGTTCCGCCATGCGGGCTGTGAAAGATGCGCGGAAGGCGGGAATTAAGGCAGGGCTTCTGCAATTGATCACCCTGTTTCCCTTTCCACGCAGAATCCTGACGCCTTATTTACAGCAATGTCATTCTGTACTGGTCCCGGAACTCAATCTCGGACAGATCAGCCGAGAGGTGCAACGGGTAAATCAGGGACAATGTGCAGTTGTTAAGCAGAACAGGGTGGACGGCAGGTTGATAACTCCGCAGGAAATATATAACCGTCTGGTCAAGCTCAGTACCGGACGAGTTGGCTGAGTTTGTAGGGGGAGGTACCAGTGCCTGCCCGATAAAAAGGGCGAACACAGGGGCTCGTCCCTGCAAACCCTGTATTAACCCTCCAATTGAACGGTTATTATGCCTCCTTCAATACAGGCCCTTACCCATAAATATTTCCGTCATAATAAACGATTTCCCCATGTCTGGTGTCCCGGATGCGGCAACGGTATTGTTATGGGAGCCCTGTTACGGGCCATAACCAGGCTTGAGCTGGAAAAAGATGAAGTTGTTCTGGCCTCCGGCATCGGCTGCTCCGGGCGAATGCCCACCTATCTTGATTTTAATACCCTGCACACCACCCACGGTCGGGCACTGACCTTTGCCACCGGCATCAAACTGGCCAATCCCGCGCTCAATGTGGTGGCGATCATGGGTGACGGTGATGCCACGGCAATCGGCGGCAATCATTTGATCCATGCAGCCCGCCGCAACCTGAATCTGACCGCCATTATCATTAATAACTCGATTTACGGAATGACCGGGGGACAATATTCGCCGACCACGCCTTTCGGGGCCACAACCACGACCTCAATGTACGGACATATTGAGCATGCCTTTTCCATTGCGGAATTGACAGTGACAGCCGGTGCCTCCTTTGTTGCCCGCTCAACAGTCTACCACGCCGCCCTGGCGGATCAGCTCATTGAACAGGCTATGATGAAACCGGGGTTTGCCGTGGTGGAAATCATCTCCAATTGCCATGTGCAATACGGCAGACGCAACAAGACAGGCAGTGCAATCGATATGCTGACCTCATTCAAAGAACAGGCTGTCACCGTGAAAAAGGCCGCGACTATGGAGGAGGAAGAACTCCGGGATAAAATCACTGTCGGCGTTCTGGCGGATCGGAACCTTCCCGTTTCCACAGATGAATATAAGAGGATTCGGGAACAGGCCAGAGCGGAGCAGGAGGAACGATGATGAATCTTCGAGGCTTGCGTCACCGCGATTTCAAAGGTCTCGGTAAATGAAGTTGGTTGTTTGGTACTATAATTTGCGTTCCAAGGGGGAAAGATGAATAAAGCCGCTCTCGTTAAACACGAAATTTACAATAAACTGGTTGGGTTTACTGATCAGGATTTAATTGACATTGTAAGTTTTATTGACTTTATGCGATATAAAAAAAATCTCGGCGCAAAAAAAATGGTGAAATTGGAGGGCATTTTAAAAGGTCATGATGTTGATTTTACCGATCTGAAAATTTTGAAACGGCAGACTTGGCGGCATGTTGAAGAGGAGCTTGACAATGGATAATTTTGTTACCGACACACAGGCTCTTGTAAAATTTATGATGGGCAAAAAGGTGATAAATGATAGTTCGCATGCGGCGTATTTGTCTGCAGACAAGGGAAAAACTGTCATTATTATTCCGGCGGTCGTTCTGATGGAAATGCTCTACCTGTTTGAGAAGAACAGAATTGATGCAGGACTGCTGCAAGCCGAAGAACTCTTTAAAAGTCAGAATTATCAATTTGAACCGCTTAGTTTTGATATCCTTAAAGTTGCCGCCGAGATTGACGATATACCTGAATTACATGACCGTCTGATTGCCGCCACCGCAAAGTATCTGTCTCTTCAGATAATTACAAATGATCCCGATATACGGGCTTCACGACATGTTACTGTTTTGGAATAACGTGCCGGCACGAGAATACATGGAGATTCCAACAGATGGATACAGGAGGATTCGGGAACAGGCCGGGGCGGATCAGGAGGGGAAATGAGCATGCAGCAGGAGAACGGGTCGCAGCGTTATGAAATACGCTTCAGCGGTGCAGGCGGTCAGGGGATTATCACTCTGGCGGTCATTTTTGCCGAGGCGGTCGGCGTGTACAGCGGTAAATATGTCTGTCAGACCCAGAGTTACGGACCCGAGGCCAGGGGTGGAAAATCCAAGGCCGAAGTGGTTATCAGCAATACACCCATTGATTACCCCAAAGCCCTGGGGCTTGATCTCCTGCTGGCTATGAATCAGGCAGCCTGTGACGCCTATTTTTTTGATCTGAACAGCGACGGAATCCTGGTGATTGATAAAGGACTGGTTGAACAG
>MTKS01000239.1 GCA_004028495.1 Candidatus Electrothrix marina | reverse complement strand
AAAGAGCCGCTCCTGCTGCCGGGATTCGTTCTCTTGCATATGATTTGCCCTCTAAATATAACCAGTTATATGACACTGCATGCGGTTACACATAAACAGTATTAATCACCAGCTATCGTACATAACCATGCGTAAAATTACAGCAAAGGAATTCCAATCCGCTTTAGAAAGCTACGCGGATCAATGCATTGCTAACCACGAGCCTCTACCAATAACCCGTAAACGCGATAAAGACTTTATGATCATCGGGGCAGAAGACCGGGAGCAGATTCAGGAAACTCTGTATGTTCTTCAGAATGCCTCGCTCATGCAGCAGATCAAACAATCTCTTAGATCCCACCGCAAAGTCAACGTATCTGAATACCTTGCTGCGGCTCGACGCTTACGGGCAAAAACAGATGCGGCCCCGTTAAACGATGATCTGCTGAACGCAGCAAAAAATGCAGGTCGTTCTTAACGATGGAGTATTCAGTCTTCTCGGAATTACCAGGTCGGGAGCGTTTGCAGAAGAGGATTAAGGAGGTTGAGGAAGCGGATACTTAGACGGTATTTTACCCGATGTTGCGTCTGGCGTCTGCATGGCGCAGTTCTCAGGGTGTTACCCTGAGCTTATCAGATCAAACCCCTTCAGAGTTTACCGGTACTGAAGGGGCTATATCTGTCAACCCGGAGTAAGAAAAACTCCGGAAAAATTCAGCTCCTCAACCTTTTTTTGCAGCAAACTCCGCCATAAAAGCTACCAGTTTTTCAATACCTTCTTTGGGAAAAGCATTATAGATGGATGCTCGGCAGCCGCCGATGGAGCGATGTCCTTTCAGGCCGTCAAACCCCAAAGCTGCGGCCTCGGCAATAAACTCGGCTTCCAGCTCCGGAGTCGGCAGGTTAAAGGTGACGTTCATCAGAGAGCGGGATGCCTTTTCCGCATGACCCCGGTAAAAATCATTACCGTCAACGGCCTCATAAAGCAGAGCCGCTTTTTCTTCATTGCGCTGTTGCATAGCCGCAACTCCGCCCTGCTCTTTCAGCCAGGTCAGTACCCGTCCCACACAGTAGATGGCAAAGGTCGGCGGGGTGTTGAACATGGATCCCTTGTCCGCATGGGTCTTGTAGCGGAGCATAGTGGGGACGTTGTCCGGAGTGCTGTCCAGCAGGTCTTCCCGAATAATGACCAGGGTCACACCGGCAGGTCCCATGTTCTTCTGGGCACCGGCAAAAATGATACCGAAGCGGGAGATATCAAGGGATCGGGAAAAAATATCCGAAGACATATCACAGACCAGCATACTGCCCTTTCCCGGAAACTGAGCAAACTGGGTGCCGTAAATGGTGTTATTGGAACAGAGGTACAGGTATTCGGAAGACCGGTCCACTGTATATTCATCCTCTTCAGGTACCCGGTTAAAACTGCTCTCTTCGCTGGAATAGGCCACATCAATATCCCCGAACAGCTTGGCTTCCTTGATCGCCTTTCTGGTCCAGGTACCTGTGTTCAGGTAGGTGGCTTTTTTGCCTGCACCGAGCAGGTTCATCGGGATCATGAAAAACTGCGAGGATGCACCGCCCTGAAGAAAAAGCACCTTATAGTTCTCCGGTACCTCAAGCAGCTCTCGGACCAAGGCTTCGGTTTCATCGGCAACAGCCATGAACTCCTTGGACCGATGGCTCATTTCAATCAGACCGATTCCCTTGTCTTTAAAATTGACAATGTCCTTGGCTGCTTCTTCAAGAACTGAGTACGGCAGGGTGGCCGGTCCGGCGCTGAAATTATAAATTCTTTTTGGCATGGTATGTAGCACTCCTTTTTATATGAAAGTACCGGCGACTCCTTGGAGTCGCCCGACCAACTTTGATGTTTTATTATCTCGCCCAGAGGGCCGAGATGGTTGTTTATATAGAAGTTTAAATAGATTGCACCTGACGCAGGGCCTCATAAAGAACAATCCCGGCGCTCATGGCCAGATTGAGGCTGCGAATATGCGGATTCGACATGGGAATGGTATAACAGCGGTCAGGATAGAGCGCAAGGATTTCTTCAGGCAGGCCCTTGGTCTCACGACCGAATATCAGACAGTCTCCGGGACTGAATGCAGCCTGATAATAAGGACGTTCTGTCTTGGTGGTCAAAAAGAAAAGCCTGCGCTCGTCGTGTTGATCAAGAAATTCATCGAAATTTTGCCAGTGTCGAATATTGACATGGGGCCAATAATCAAGACCTGCCCGCTTCAAATGCTTGTCATCGGTGCTGAAGCCCAAGGGATGGACCAAATCCAGAACAGAATCCGTTGCTCCGCAGAGACGGGCGATTGACCCGGTATTGGGGGGGATTTCCGGTTCGACCAACACGATATGAAGAGGGGCTGATTGCATAGAGATGATTTTCTTCTTCTGTCTTTGACCTGTTTTTAATAATCGGGTTCCATTCGCTCGAAAGCGATATACCGCAAACAGAGGTGAAAGGCAAACCTTTCAATACCTGACCGGGCCCGAAAAATAAGTAAGAGGCTGCTCCTTACCCGGTGTACCCTGTCAGTCACACTTAAACAAGAGTCCGTCCGTATCAATAACCTCAACCTCTGATGCTGCTTTTCTTTCCGAAACTGTTTCAGCTCCCTTAACCGTATTCAATTCAGTATCACAGTTATAGGTTCCGGGGGTCAGTTGAAACGCCCCTTCCCAGCCGACACGAGCACCGGCTTCCATTACCCAGGAAAAATTTGAAATTTTTCCGGCACCATTAATATCGACAGGGTCGACCGGAATATTCCGGCCGAGTGTATAAATATTCACCACCGGTTTATTCTTCCCGTCCTGCATACCCTCTTTCTCCAGGACAAGAACAAAAACTGTGTTGGTTATGCTGTCATAACGCAGATAGACATTCGGCACTCGCTCTCCTATGCATTTCCGCCCGCTCCGCCCCTTGCACGTCCGAACAGTATGCATAGGGCGTGAAGAATCTTTGTTCAGATCCCACTCATCATATTGGCCGTCAACAGTAACTGTCGGCTGCACTCCGGCCCGGGCTGCAAGGGGAATAACGACAAGGAAAAATATCGCCCACCCTGCCATACTTGCGCTGATCAGAGAACGTCTTGCTTTCATACACCACCTCCTGGTATTGGAAACTAAAAAGCAGGTAACCCGGCTGTCTCTCCCATCAGAGATCCGTGGCTTTCCGACACCGCCTCACGACGGCTGTGGCTTTATCAACTTTCCGGCACAGGAATTGGTCGTCCTTGCTGTCCTGCTCCGCACAGAAAGTCATGCACCCGCTGTATAAGCATCAAGGCACTTAAAAGCAAATTAAAAATATTAGAGCTATTTGTCAACTTTTTTAATTAAAATAGGATGATACAGAGAAGGGGAACAAAGGATAACTCTGCTTTATTTCACGGGAGAGGATAACTGCATAAATCAAAAAATACAGCTTAACTACAATGAGTTAATTTTTTAAAAAAATACACATGGCGGATGAATTCATATCACCTTGTGGTAAAA
>MTKS01000238.1 GCA_004028495.1 Candidatus Electrothrix marina | reverse complement strand
ACTCCCTGAAGGGCTTTCCAAAGAGGCTTTCACCGCTTTTCTTGTTGCCTGCACAGAGAGTCTTGCGCTCCTGAGAAAGGATGCTGAATCCATCAACAAGCTGCCTTTCCGTCGCGCCGTACTGCACCTTTGTGAGCTTGGCGATGAATTACTGATCAATTTTGAAAAAGATCCCCAGGACGTGCATGCGGCCCGTGCCCTTCCTGATCGTTTACAGCGTCTTCATGAGATACTTACCGGCTATCTGGAGTTGGCAAATCAAAGAAACCAATCCCCCCAGACCGTGCGTGCTATCCAGGATACGGAAAAAGCCGTGACAAAGGCTGTGACCAAATTTGAGCAGCTCCACCAACGTCTGTTGGAAAACAACGCCATCGACCTGAGCACCAACGCCAAAACCCTGGATAATCTGCTCGACTTTGATTGAAGGAGGATTGAAGGAGACAAGGTAATGCAAAACATAGGGGGTGAAAACACCCCGTCAGTATTGAAGATGCGGTTATGCCTGCTCCCAGTGTCAGGGTGATGAGCAAAATCACCACGAATCTCAGCTTTTGAACAGGATCTACTTCGCTGAATTACCAATTATTTCTTATTTAATTTCCTGTTTATCCAGCCAAATACGCTGCCAATCACAGTTCCTTTAAGACTCAAGAGAGAATAAAAAATGGACAACTTACCGGTTCTGGCATTATCAAATCAAAAAAATGATTTGCTCTATAATAAACTTGCGGAAAAATCCCCGGAAAAAATGCAGGCAGCCAGAGACATGGTGCCAACACTTAATTTCAGCAAAACTCACTCCGTGCTGGCTTTCGGGGCGAGCAGTCAGAAAGGATTGGTGGATTTCACAGACTCTGTTCTGACCAATATCAGATCCGGTGATGCCGGGCCTACAGGTCAGCTCATGGCTAACCTGAAGGGTAAAATTCTCGACCTTGATGTACGCGGACTGCCGCAGAGTACAGGGGGGAAATTGAGTGCCGTAGCAGCCAATATCCCGGTCATCGGCGGTTGGCTTTCTGCAAAGGTTGATGCTGCACGCGCCTTTATCCGTCGTTACGAAGTCCTCAAGATCCAAATTGATGACATCACCCGAAAGCTTGAGGCGGAAAAAACCAATCAGATAGAACATCTTAATCGGCTGGATACCCTGTATGAGCGCAATGAAGAATATTTTGATGCCCTGGAGGTGACTATTGCCGCCGGCGAGTTAAAAATGGTGGAGATGGAAGGACAGTTCGAGCAACAGCGCCAAGCCTTTGCCGCCCAAAGCGCGGTTGATGCCAAGGAACTCCAAGCTCTCAAAGATTTCGGCGACGCCATTCAGTCGCTGGATCGCCGGCTGTACAATCTGAAACTTGCGCGGGTCTCTGCAATAACCTCCGGTCCGACCATAAGAATCGCCCAGGAAGGTTCCAAGGCTATTGTGGAAATGATTCAGGATTCCATCCTGATGATGATCCCGGAATGGAAAAAACAACTGGTCATCGCCATCTCCCTGTTTGATCAGAAAAGGGCTATGGCTATGGTTCATGAGACCAGAGACATGACCAATAACCTGATGATGTCCACCGCTGATATGCTCGGCCAGACCCAGGCTACTGTAAAAAAGGCCCAAGGAGAAGGCTTTGTCAAGGTTGAGACGCTGCAGAAGATGACCGACAAGCTGGTGCAGACCATTGATCAGGGCATTCAAATGGACGCTCAAAATAAGCGGAAACGAGCAGAAGGAATTCAGAAGCTTGCAGAGGCGGAAGAAAAACTGAAAGAGTCCCTAAAAGCGGCGAACGAATCCGTTATCGCCTGACGACAATGACCTGCGGTCACAACAAAACATAAAAATTGACGGGTGACTCGAACGAGTCACCCGTCAATTTCATAATTTCATAATTTCATAATTTCATAATTTCATAATTTCATATAAACGTACTATGTCTATTATCCAATTTACTCGAGGACTTCTCGCATACCTCACCATCCCACCCCTGACCGCTGCGGTCTGCCTCAGTGCCATTGCAGATGTTCATTGGTTCCGTAAATCAAAGGCAAAGGCGCAGATCTTTCCCAGGACTTGGGGGAAACTTCTCTGTCGTATCGCTAATATCAGGGTTCGGGTTGAAGGCAAGGAAAATCTTGATCCTGCCAAACCGTATATTTTCATCGGCAATCATGCCAGTATGGCTGACATCATGTCCTTTTCCGGATATATCAGCCATGACTACCGTTGGATAGCCAAGAAAGAACTCTTTGCCATTCCGATCTTCGGTTCCGGCATGCGGGCTGTTGATTTTATTTCCATTGATCGCTCTCGCGGCAGAGAAGCGGTCAAAAGCCTGAACGATGCTGCAAAGCGCATTAGCGGCGGGGCTTCGGTTATCCTTTTTCCCGAAGGGACCCGCAGTGCGGACGGCCGTCTCCGACCCTTTAAAACCGGGGCCATTATGTTGGCGCTCAAGGCCGGGGTTGATGTTGTCCCGGTGGGCTTCAACGGCACCCACCAGGCATTACCTAAGGGCGAGCTGCTGGCCCGTGGAGGCGATGTCGTGCTTCGCATCGGCAAGCCCATACCGACGAAAGATTTCAAAGCCAAGGACAAACAGATGCTGGCCGGGATACTGCATCAAAAGGTGGCTGAGCTGCTGGATGAGTGCCATCTCCCCCTACCGGAACCGGAAAACAGCCCGACTGCCTCTACTGAAGCCTCTGCTGAAACTGAAGGATAGGAAGCAGCCGTGCAGAGAGTATTTCTTTGCAAAAAAAAAGGAACATGGCATAATGACATTTTTCCGCATATCAGAGCGGCACACGGCAGGCAGCCGGGAGTCGCTGCCGATCCGCTGAACAATGTGTCAGCAGAGAACAGATGAATATATGAACAGTTATTCAATATAATTTCAGATACACAGGAACCTCCTATGAGTCATCCATCTCAAGCTCAATGCGCAGCGAAGTCTATCGTCCCTTTGTTACGTTCTTTTGCGGCGTTGCAGTTCTCGTTGCTCTCATTGTTCATTTTTTTTGCCGCCGCCGGTACGGCCTTGGCAATTGAGCAGAACACTGTTTTCCTCCCTCTGAAAATTAACGCTGAAAACAGCGAAACAGTGGCCCAGCGAGTTGATATAGCCTTTGAAGGGGCATTGCGTGACAAAGATATTATCATGCTCTCCCGTCTTGAGGCGGAACATTTGGTCGATTATAACGGCCCTTGGCCGCCTACTGCGGCCACGCTGACCAAGGTGGCGGAAAGTGCCGGACTTGATTATGTGGCTGTCGGCAGCCTGACCATGCTCGGCGAGCATATCTCCGTTGACATGCAGATCATTGACCTCTTAAAGCCGGAAACGCCGCATTCCTCCTATCGCGAGGGGACTTCGCTGTCCGAGGTTCATTCGGTGCTCAAGAGCACCTTAGCGGATGTCCTCAGTTATACCAATCGCAATTTTATTATTGCCACAATTACTCCTGAAGGCAATAAACGCATCGATTCCGGGGCTATTCGTCGGAAGATCTCCACAAAACCCGGAG
>MTKS01000237.1 GCA_004028495.1 Candidatus Electrothrix marina | reverse complement strand
GGTGGACAAGGCCCAGCGCATGGAGCTGGAGCGGTCCGCCTATGATAATCAGCAAGCCATGATCAAACAGGCAGAGCAGTTCATCATCCGTTTCCGGGCCAAATCCACTAAGGCCAAGCAGGTGCAGAGCCGGGTCAAGCAGTTGGAAAAACTGGAACGGCTGGAGTTGTCCGAGAGCGAGCGTACCATTCATTTTTCCTTTCCGCCTGCCATGCCCTCCGGGCGCGACATTCTGCAGATGGATCAGGTCAACAAATCCTTTGATAACAAAAAAGTCTTCCGTGATGTCTGCCTGAGCCTCCAGCGAGGCGATAAGCTGGGCGTGGTCGGTGTCAACGGGGCAGGTAAAACCACCTTGCTCAAAATTATGGCCGGGTTGGAAGCTGCCGAGGGCGACATCAGCCTGGGACACAATGTGGTACTCACCTATTTCGGCCAGCATCAGGCCCAGGAACTCTACGGCGAGTCAAGCATATTGGATACGGTCTACCATGCGGCCCAGGACATGACCGTCACCAAGGTGCGCTCGCTGCTCGGGGCCTTTCTCTTTACCGGCGATGAGGTGGACAAGCAGGTGCAGGTACTGTCCGGCGGGGAAAAAAGCCGGGTGGCCTTGGCCAAGATGCTGGTCAAGCCTGCCAATCTCATGCTCCTTGATGAGCCCACCAACCATCTGGATATCACCTCTCAGGAGGTTTTGCAGGAGGCAATGGCCCAGTACGAGGGCAGCATCATCGTGGTTTCCCATAACCGGGCCTTTGTGAACTCCTTTGTCAACAAGGTGCTGGAGATCCGGGATGGTCGGGCCATCCTCCATGAAGGCAATATTGATGATTACCTTGCGGCCCGTAAACAGCTGGAAGAGGACAAGGCGGGCCAGCAAAAAAAAGAGAAATCGCAAAAAAAGCCGCAAAAAAGTGCTCCTGTGAAAACGGAACAGGACGCATCAGGTTCGGGTGATCGTAAGGAAGATCGACGGTTACGGGCGCAGCGGCGGCAGCAGCTCAATTCGCAGCTCAAACCCTGGAAGAACAAGGCGGCAGCGGCGGAGAAACAGGTTGAAAAGCTGGAGAAGCGCAAGGAAGAGCTGGAGGTCTTAATGGCTGATCCTGATCTGTATGCGGATCAGCCCCGGTGGCTGAAGGTCAGCAAGGAGTATAACGAGGCGGCTAAGCAGCTGGAGCGTCAGTATGCTGTTTGGGAGGAAGCTCAGGGGAAGATTGAGGAGGTTGAAAATGAATCCTGAATTAGAAAAGATAATTCACACACTATGCGACAACTTATCTCAGCTCTGGTCGCTTGATTCGTTTAAAGCAGATTCTTCGATTTGGCGAGAAGCTTCTGAAAAGGCATTTACTGAGGCTGAAGAAACAGCAAGAAAATTGCCTGTTACAGGAAGAGTTATTAGAGGATTTCCAGGTGTTAAAGTTAATTTTTCAAAAAAATCCACTTTAAAAGATTTAATAACAAAACTGCTTTATTCCTCAGATGAGAAGCCTGAAACCTATCATTCTGAACAATTACAGGAGGCGTTTGCTGCGATACAGAAGCACATTTCAAGTATTGACCACAAAATAGACGAAAATAGCAAGTTAAGTTATCGGTTAAAATATCCTCCATTTTTCAAAGAATGGTCATGTGATGAATATGTCGAAAGAATGCAAGAATATAAAGCTAAATATCCTAATTATACACCTCGTTATTCCTTGGGCATTTTACAATTAATTGCAGAACAGCTTGTCCTTGCCAAATTTGACCCAAGCACCAGACAGAATTTTTATAATTGGCAAGACGTCAAAAAAGGCGCAGTCAATGCACTCAGAGAAATTGAGCAGTTGAATGAATACCATTATGAAGTGAGGATTTTTTTTAATGGGCCTCTGATAGATCAGCCGGAAGATATTCCCCTATATGACCTGTCGTTAGAAGACAATAATATTCAAATATTTTTGGGATATGCAACAGATGATTTATTAACTTCCCTTTCAAGCGGAGCGAGACTGCCATCATATACCGAAGATTCAATCATCGGAATCGAAAAGATCAATACTGTTGCTCGGTATCGCTTTAAGGTCCAAGTCGAAGCTGGCAGAAAAGAGTATAATATCCATTATGGATATGCATCATATCTTGCAGAAATGATACTTGACAGCCTACGTCTCTGCCGCCCGATGGATGATATTGGTATTATAGCTATTGAAATTTATCCATTATCTCCATTCGCTCCTCATATTCGGAAGGCAGAGAACTATGCTTATAATTATCAGTCATACATGGCCCCATATACACCAAAACGATTTGATTTTTCACATGCTTCAGAGTCTCCAATCACTGATAAAGAACTTGAATCTATTAACCGAATAATATCCATAAGGCTAGGGCAAGATAATACAAATAAAAAAATTGAGTATGCGATCAAACGATTTCGTAATAGTATTGAGCGATACTCGCCCGATGATCCAGAGCGCCTTCTAGAATATGCCATCGCCCTTGAAGCAATATATTTAAACGATAATGGTACAGAACGAGGTGAATTAACATATCGTCTTCGTCTTCGTGTTGCTCGCTTTTTAAAAGAAAATTATGAAGACCGAGACAATTTGTTTAAGCTCATAGGCGATCTTTATAGCTTACGCTCTCGAATTGCACATGGTGAGGATATTTCAAGCAGCAAAAAGCAAAAAGATAAGGAAAAACTACAACAGGTACTGAATGAAACTCCTGGTATTCTTTCGAAGTCAATTCTTAAAATTATGAATGAATATTACGAAGAACATAATACAAAAGAGCCTTTATTTTGGAGAAAAATTGAACTTCAGTAGTCGAGACTTCCTTTCTTCGATAAAATTTTCTCTCTACCCCAGAATCCGCCTGCCTTTACCCTGCCCGCTCCTCCCTTCAACCCAACCCCTGTCTTAGCTCCACCCTTCCTTTTTTTTCTTGACAACAAAAACCCAAAGTTTTAACGTAATTCCTCATATCTATGGAACTTCTCACAGAAGGAACGTACAATACCGGAAGAACGTGTCACCATCAAACAGGTAGCGGAATTACCGGGCGTGGAGTTTACGCCTCCCCTTGATGCAGAGGACAGATGAAAAATCGGAAGAAAAAAGAATCACGAGTCTTTGACGTTATTCTCCTGCTCTTCTTCGGCCTCTTCACAGCCGGTATCACCTCAGTACTCTTCTACGTGTATCCGGTTTCTGTCCTGACCTGTGAATACGTGGAACCGAATCAGGTCAACTGCCGCCTCCAGGAACGAGCAGTCGGCCTGATACCGATCCAGGAAACGGCCATTGTCGATCTCAAAGGGGCCTATGTAACCAAGGAGGTCACCGAGATACGCCGGGACGGCAGAAAGGAGAGATTGGTCACTGACAGGGTCGTACTCCAGACCGGCTCAGATAAAATTCCCCTGAACAGTTTTGACGAATCAGGCGGCTTTCTTGCCCAAAACACGGCTGACAAGATTAAGGAATTTCTCCGCTCCTCCACCGAGGAACCCCTTCGAGTCTGGCAGGCGACCTGGGTACCCATGGGGATCAGCCTCTTTTTCTTCCC
>MTKS01000236.1 GCA_004028495.1 Candidatus Electrothrix marina | reverse complement strand
CCCTGACCCAATTCATCGCTCAAGGCCTGGAGGTACCAGATGATCAGTATGTCTCCAGCCCTTCCTTTGCCCTGATGCACGAGTATCCCGGTCGTATCCCCCTCTTTCACATGGATTGCTATCGCCTGGCCGGAGAAGAGGATATTGAAGGTGCCGGGCTGGCCGATTATATCGGCGGCCCCGGCCTGACCGTTATTGAATGGCCGGACAGACTGGGGAACCTACAGCCGGAAGAGCGTCTGGATCTCACCTTGGAAGCAGTTGATGAAGCAACAAGGATCTGTCTTCTCCAGCCTCATGGGGACTCGTGGCAATCCCGGATCGCGGCATTATCTCCCTGACTCATCGGAACAGCCCGCATCTTTAACACGGCTCGTTTCCTTCTTTTTCCTGTGTTCAATTTCCGCTTTACCCTGGACTTTTTCGTTGACAAGATGCTACTATGTACATCTTCTTGCGAGAAGATGCGGATAACGACCTCTTCCTATTCTTAGACCTCCTCTTCTCTTTATCCGCATTTTTTTGGTTAAACCGAACAAACCGTATATCACCCACTCGTACCCTGATAGAAAAAAAATGAAAAAAAACACCATCCGCCTGCACAGCTGTCTGAAAGAATACACCTATGATCAGGACAAGGCCTGCAGCCCGGAACAAACTGTGGAACGTTTTCAAAAACGCTTAAAGGCCACAGGCCTGGATATCCTCAAAGAGGTGAAGCGCATTGACACCGGTCGGCTGGATATCCCGGTCTTCTTCAGTGTCTGCGGCAAGGATGCCCTGGCAACCATCGGTACCAAGAAACAGATGGGCAAGGGTTCCACGCCTGAGCAATCCAAGGCCAGCGCCTGTATGGAACTGGCTGAGCGCTTCAGTTTCTTTTCCTTTCTCAAAAATCGGGAAAATTTTATCATCGGCGATTATCCAACCATTGAGGAAGCCGGGTATCCGGCCCTGCCGATATCAGCCCTGCTCCAGTCTGTTCATGATGAGGAGCGTAGCCCGGAAGAGCTTGAACAACTGCTGATTGGCCTGCCCCTGCGCTGGGTCTGGGCCAGAAATATCAGCAAGGACGAGGATGTGCTGGTGCCCTTTTCCTGGTTTTACGCTATTAATGAGTTCAACGGCCCCTGTGCAGGCAATACCATTGAGGAGGCGGTTCTTCAGGGAATTTCCGAGGTGGTGGAACGGCACGTCTGCGCCGTGATCGCTCGAAAAAAAATCCGTACACCGACTATTGATCCGAACTCGGTGATTGATCCGGTGGCCCGGACCCTGGTGGAAAAGTTCAGACATAACGGCATCAAAGTACAGCTCAATGATTTTTCTCTGGATACCGGCATCCCGACTGTGGCGGCCCTGGCCTGGGATCCGACTACTTTTCCCAATAAAAGCGAACTGGTCTACACGGCCGGCACCACCCCTGGAGCTGACAAGGCCCTGATCCGCGCCCTGACTGAGGTAGCGCAATTGGCCGGTGACTTTGAATCCGGATCCAATTATGTGGCATCAGGCCTGCCTAAACCGCTCAACCTGGATGAGATCAATTACCTGTTCACCCCGGAGCAGACCGTCAGTATCGACCAACTCCCCCAAATCGAAGCGGACGACATGCTGCAGGAGCTGCACAACTGCCTTGAGGCCCTCCGGAAAATCAATATGGAGGTACTGATGGTCAATACCATGCATCCTGATCTTCAGATTCCGGCGGCCTATACCATTATCCCCGGGGCCCATTTCCGGGAACGGGCCGCCTCCGGCGATGCTCCCCTGTTTGCCGCCAAACTGGCTGCGGATCTGCTGGGGCCTGCCGAACTGGAAACCAAGCTGACTGAAATGCAGAAGCATCTTCCTGATGCCTATTACCTGGAATTCTACCGGGGGCGTAATTTCTATGAGCAAGGTATGATTGACGCAGCCCTGCCCTGCTTTGAACAGGCTCTGACCATGCAGCCCAATGAAGAGGACAAACCGTATATTTATTCGTATCTCGCAGCTGCCTCCGTGATCTGGGGCGGTTTGAGGAGGCTGTGCCGGTGCTGGAGCAAGGCCTGACCTGTGACGAAGAACGCCCGGACATCCATAATATTCTCGGCGTCTGCCATTTCAAGGCAGACCGTTTTGAACAGGCTGTTCATCATTTTCAACGGGCCGTGCAGCTCAATCCGGTCTCGGCTATTGATTACGCCAACCTAGCCCTGAACCAACAACGGCTTGGGCGCAACCAAGAGGCAATCACCAATTATCAGATTGCCTTGGGCCAGGATGCCAGCATTGCCTTTGCAGCAAAAAATCTGGCACTTTTGCTGGAGGAAGATGCGGGAGCATGAAAAATCCCGACAGAGCAACCGCTGCCCGCCTTGAAGAATTGCCGAATATCGGCAAGGCCATAGCGGCTGATCTCCGCGCCATCGGGATACATCAACCGCAGCAGCTCATCGACAAGGATGCCTTTGCGCTGTATGATCTTCTCTGTGCTCAAACCGGGGTACGACATGATCCCTGTGTGCTTGATGTGTTTATGGCGGTAATTCATTTTATGGACGGCGGGGAGCCGCTTCCCTGGTGGGCGTTTACGGCGGAAAGGAAGCAAAAACTCTCCGGTGCTCAATAATCCACCAAGTAATGCAAGACAGAGATAACCTCATCCTGTGAAACACCATGAAAAAAATGATCGCATTTGAAATGGACGAAATGGACGGCCAGCCGGTTTATGTGGAGGCCGAGGTCTCTGAGGCTGAGATGCAACGGGTCAGCCGGGGCGAGGAGAATAAACCGCTGCAAGCGGAATCCCGCTTTGTTGATGCAGTGGCCCGGATCAAACCGGCTGCTGAGGTGGTGCTGAAGGCCTTTCAGGAGATGAACACCCCGGATGAAATCGGCTTAGAGTTCGGGCTGAAATTCAATGCCAAAACCGGAGTCGTCTTTGCCTCGGCAGACAGCGAGGCGACCTTTAAGGTCTCGTTGAAATGGACCAACGAGAAAAAATGATCCGCCGACATGAGGAGACCTTGGAAGCCCTTGAAGATATTGAGGGCGGCAGAGTCATCGCAGACAAAAAGGTCATAAACTGGCTGGCAAGCTGGGGAGATAAAGACGAGCTAACGCCTCCCAACGAAGCTAAATTTCTCGTTACTTGGGAAAGAACTTAACCGAAAGCTTGCCTTTCAAATCAATATCCTGTGTCCAGACAACGGCTTCATGCCTGTAAGCTGTTGACAGGATAAGACTGTCGGCCATGGGAAGCTGCTGTTCATGACTGATTTTTGCCGCCATGATCGCAATGTCCTGCGTTATGTCGATCACCTTTGCCTGTTTCATCAGAGCGGTTGCCTGCAAAGCGTTATCTTCTCCCGACTCACGCAGAACAACCTTGAACACTTCATAGAGACAAATGGTCGGCACGAGCAGTTCGTCAAGATTTTCCAAGGGAATGGAAAAATGTTCGGCATTCGGGCCGTCGGCAAAATATTCGAGCCAGCCCGAGGAATCCAGGATATTCATACCCTGTCGCCCTCCCGCTGAAATTCGGTATTGATGCCTTTCAGAATCCGCGCATTTCTTTGATGTTTTTTTCCGGGACAAGTT
>MTKS01000235.1 GCA_004028495.1 Candidatus Electrothrix marina | reverse complement strand
ATGTGATGCTCTTTCTCCAATCCCACGGCATTTCCACCCTCTTTGCCGTGCGCATCTATAAGCAGTACGGCGATAACTCCATTGCCCTGGTTTCAGAAAATCCCTACCGGCTGGCAGCGGATTTTTACGGAATCGGCTTCTTCTCCGCCGACAAGGTGGCCCTGTCCATCGGCTTCGGACCTGACTCGCCCCTACGCATTACTGCGGCCATCCGCCATGTCCTGTCTGCCAGTCGGGAGCAGGGGCATTGCTACCTGACTCAGGAGCAGATTGGCAAGCAGGTCAATAAGCTGCTGGAGCTGAACCTCTCTGACCAAATTGCCCTTTTTCTGCATGAGATGGAGCAAGACGATGCCCTGCGAGTTCGCCTGCTGGTCACCCATACCAACCCTGACACGACCCAGGAGCCGGAACGTTGCTATTACTCCAAGAGCCTGTATTACGACGAAGACTACGTGGCTCAACGCCTGCGCAGGCTAACGCGCCCGCTGAAGCATGATCCGGCCCGGATTACCTCCTGGCTGGAACGCTACGCTGAACAAACCGGGGTTCTGCTCTCTGCGGAACAGGCTGCTGCGGTTCGCTCCATTGCTGGCTTCCAATGCGCCATCCTTACCGGTGGGCCGGGCTGCGGCAAAACCACAACCACCAAGGTCTTAGTGGCCCTGCTTCGGGCTATGGGCCGCTCTGTGTTACTGGCGGCACCCACCGGGCGGGCAGCCCAACGCATGGGCGAGGTCATCGGTATGGAGGCCAAGACCATCCACCGCTTGCTGGAATTTCAGGGCACCGGCTTTAAGCGCAACGAAGAAAATCCCTTACAGACCGATGTGCTCATCCTGGATGAATGCTCCATGCTGGACATCAGCCTAAGCGCCTCCCTCCTCAAAGCGGTTAGTGATGACACCGCAGTGCTCTTCATCGGTGATGCCGACCAGCTACCCTCTGTCGGAGCGGGTAATGTGCTGCGGGACATGATCGCCTCCACGATTATCCCCACTCACACCTTGAAGACCATCTTTCGCCAGGCCAAAGAATCCAAAATCATCACCTATGCCCATCAGATCAATCAGGGCGACTCACCGAGGATTGACTCGCCTTTTAAGCAACCAGGGATCTGGCAGGAAGCAGATTGCTTTTTCATTGATTCCGACGAGGCAACCAAGGCCCAGCTGAGCTTCATTGCCCGAACCAAGCAGCATGTGCAAACCATTGAAGAACGAGAAGACGCAAGCGCAGATCCCTTTGCCTTTGATACGGACTCCTTGGAGACCTCGTACCAGCGCTTCGAATTGCCTGAACAGTTCAGCCATGTAAATCTCCAGGCCCTGGCCACGGCAGAAGGCCCTGCCGGTGAACTGGCTGTGGTGGCGAAAAAGGTACATCCTTGGTCCTCGCTTTATTACGGCATGACCGCCGTGGATGTGGTGCAACGGCTCTACACGGAGTGGATTCCCAAATACTGCGGCCCGAACTGCGAAATTCAGGTCTTATCCCCCATGATTCGCGGCAGCCTGGGCACGGCCTCTCTCAATAAAACCCTCCAGCAGGCGGTCAATCCGGGACAAGCGGGTCGGACTGAAATCATGGTCGGAGAAAAGATCTTTCGGGTCGGCGACCGGGTGATTCATCGACGAAATAACTATGATCTTGGCGTGTTCAACGGCGATATCGGCAGAATCACCGGAGTGAATAACGAGGCCATGACCCTGCACGTCTGCTTTCTCCCGGATCAACGTGAGGTGGAATACCAGCGCGAGCAGATCACCGAGCTGGAGCTGGCCTATGCCGTCACCATCCATAAATCCCAGGGCTCGGAATTTGAGGTCGTGATCCTGCCGGTGCTGACTCAGCATTTTCGGATGCTCTTCCGTAATCTGGTCTATACGGGACTGACCAGAGCGCGGAAGCTGGCCGTGTTTGTCGGAACGAGAAAGGCCTTGGCTATGGCGGTGCATAATCAGGATACGGGGTTGCGACAGACTGCGTTGAAGGAGTTGGTACGAGAGCGGATTTGAACAATTGGATCGTTGATGGGTGCTCACCCGGAATCATGCGGTCAGATGATAATTCCTCAAGCTGTGGCAGAAGAAAATCTGTAATCTTGTTGCAAGGAGATGTATATGGTATGATTCTATACAATAAAAAGCGGCGTTAAAAAACCAGTAAAACGAAAAGGTATAATATAATGGCTCTTCAGGAAGTTACAATTGAAATTCCCGACAAGGTACTTCTTGCGGAAAAAACAGATGCCGAATCGTTCGGGCGTGAAGTTCTCCTGCTGGCGGCTGTCAAATTGTTTGAAATAGGCCAGCTTTCCTCCGGGCGGGCCGCTGAACTTGCGGGAATGCCCAGAGTTGAATTTCTGCTCAGTCTGAGCCGTTTCAAGGTGTTCCCTCTTGCTGCGGAACTTGATGAACTGGAAGGCGGATATGCCTGAAGTCATCAGTAACACCTTTCGATGAAGCGTGGACAGCCCAAGCTGTCAGAAACGAGTTACTGGAAGGGCGGGCCAAAGGTTACGATGTACCTAATCTTACTGATTATCCTTGGTTGGACATTATCAATCCGAAGTCCGAACCTTTTGAATGGCTTGCCTCGGATTTAGGTGCGGGAGAAATTGCAGCGATGGCTCTGGCCTTGGAAAATCCGTCTCGAATTGTTCTGCTTGATGACATGCTTGCTCGTCGAACCCGCACAGGCAGCAGGATTGCAGGTTTGGGGAACCTTAAGGATCTTGCTGGAGGCAAAATCTCACGGCCTGACAAATACGGTCGAGCCTTATGTAAAGAAGTTGAGCGAGGCAGGCATGTGGATTTCCGCTGAAGTAAAACAGCGTATCCTTGTTTTGGCGAAAGAATCTTAATCAAACAGCAATCCACGACGGAGCCTTGCGGCTCCGTCATGTTGTCCTTCTTCTGTTCTTCCTCTTTCCTTCCTGGACAGTACTCTACTACAAATATTACAACACCAACTCAAACGTAGTCTCAGGATCATCCCGATCCTTGCGATCCATGATCGCGGAGAGGATCTTCTCCAGCAGGCGCAACCCACCCTTATAACCGACCGTGGGGAAGTACTGATGCCCCTGCCGATCCAGAATGGGGAAGCCCCAGCGGATCAACGGCACGTCCTCATCACGGGCAATGTACTTGCCGTAGGTGTTGCTGATCAGCAGGTCCACTGGCTCGTTCTTCATCCACTGATGGAGGAGGAAGAAATCGCCCTTGGCCTTGACGTTGACCTCAAAGGGCATGTCCGCTGTGATCTCCCTGATCCGCTTCTCGAACTTCTTGCCCGGCGTACCGGTAACAATGTGGACCGGACACATGTCGATGGAAACCAAGAACTCGGTCATGGCGATGACCTGATCTGGATCGCCGACCAGAGCGACCTTCTTATGAAAGAAGTACTGGTGCATATCGGAAATCAGATCCACCAGCTGACCACGTTCGGTCATGATCTCCTCGGGCACGTTGACCCCGGCAATGGTGCGCAGGGCTTCAATGAAACGATCCGTGGCCTTCAAACCGAAAGGCATATCCAGAACCTTGCAGGGAACCTTGTGCTGTTTATCCAGCTGGCGGGCCGCATCAG
>MTKS01000234.1 GCA_004028495.1 Candidatus Electrothrix marina | reverse complement strand
ATCGGCTACAGCATCCGCACAGCCCTGTATCAGAGCGATCTGACGAAAATCTTTATCGCCCTGTTCCTGATCGGCATTGTTATCTCTGTGTATCAGGGCCTGCTTGAAAGCCTCGGCACCCGGATTATCCGTAAAATTTCAACCGAACCATCGTCTCATGAAGAATAAGCGTAATAACAAGCGTATCAATTTCTTGCTTATTTCCCTCTGCTTCCTCCTCTGTGCTCTGAGCGTTGCTCCGCCTGTTCTCTCGGCCCAGGCAAAAGGGCAGGATCTCCGCTATAGACTGAAATGGCTGTTCAATATCGGTGCTGCCGGAGATATCTATGCGGACAAGGCCGGATACTTTGCGCGGCAGGGCTTGCGGGTCACGGTTCGGGAGGGCGGCCCGGAGAGAAATGCTATCAACGAGCTGGAGCTTGGACGGGCCGAGTTCGGAGTGGCCTCGGCAGATCAGGTGATTCGGGCCCTGGACAAGGGAGCGCACCTTGTTGTGCTGGCGCAGATTTTTCAGGTGAATCCCATGCAGTGGATTTACCGGGCGGATCAGCCGGAAATCAGGAGGTTGAACGATCTGCGGGGACGCAAGATAGGTATTACTTTCGGCGGCAATGACGAGACGATCATGCGCACCCTGCTCACCAAGGCCGGAATCAGAGAAAAAGAGGTGGAGTTGCGCGGGGTTCGCTTTGATTTCACCCCCTTCTATCGTCGCAAGGTTGAAATATGGCCGGTGTACCGAAATACCCAAGGGGTTATCCTGACAGATAAACTGGCTAAGGAAGGGGAGCAGGTACGCTTTTTCAATCCGGCAGCCTTCGGGGTGAACTTTGTTGCCAACTCGGTTGTCGCTTCGGAAAAGATGACGAAAGAACACCCGCAGGTCGTGAAGAAATTCCTGACCGCCTTGTTGCAGGGCTGGGAAGCGGCCATGAATCCTGCTGAGGAAGCAAAGGTGCTGGCTGCGGTGCAGGAGCTGGATAAAAGCACTGATGAGCTGACCATGAAAAAACAGCTTGCCTCCACCCGAGAACTGGTGCTTGCCGATGCAAAGAAAATCGGGGCCGTTGACGTGCCTGCCTGGCAGCAGACCGAGGCTATCATGTTGCAGGCGGGCCGGATTAAGCGGTCTGTGCAGGTGGAGAAGTATCTGCGGAAGAGGTAAGAAAAAATATGCACAACGTGCGCAGCCGAAACAAACTTATCCACCATCCCGGCAGGTTCCAACAGGGCAGGTACCTGCGCCTGCCCCTACTCCTCCTTCAGACTCCTCCCGAATAAATCCTGAACAGCCGCCCGGCAGGGCTTGTCCTCATAGAGAATTTGGTAGGTCTGTTCAAGGATGGGCATTTCAACGCCGACTGCGGCGGCCAGATTATAGCAGGATTTTGTCGTCCTGACACCTTCAGCGACCATCGTCATCTCCGCCAGGGCCTGTTGCAGGGTACGGCCTTCACCGAGTTTGAGTCCCACAGTCCGGTTACGGCTCAGGCTGCCGGTGCAGGTCAGGACAAGGTCACCCATCCCGCCGAGCCCGGAGAAGGTGAGGGGGTCTGCTCCGAGTGCAATACCCAGGCGGGTAATTTCCGCAAGGCCACGGGTAATCAAGGCTGCCCGTGTGTTCAGTCCGTAGCCTAATCCGTCGGAAATACCCGCAGCAATGGCGATGACATTTTTTATGGCTGCGGATATCTCCAGACCGATGGTATCCGAACTGGTATAGACCCTGAAAAACGATGTGGAGAAAAGATGCTGTATTGTTTTGGCTGCTCTGCTGTCCGAAAAACCGACAGTGACCGCAGTGGGTTGACCTGTAGCGACTTCATCGGCAAAGCTGGGACCGCTCAACACTCCGATAAACATAGTATCAGCTCTGTTCTGTCGGGTAAGTTCCTCCTGCATGACTTCGCACATGGTCTGGCGAGTTTCTATCTCAATACCCTTAACAGCAGAGACAAGATACGTCCCGTCCCGGAGTCGGGGGATGAGTTGGCGAAACACTTCACGGAACCCGTGGGACGGCACGACCATGACCACGCATTGACAGGAAGACAGATCGTCAAAGGTCTTCACCGCGTGCAGATTGCCGGGCAGAGCGGCACCGGGCAGATATTTTCGATTTTCCCGGTCCCGGCGCATTGCATCCACATGCTCGGCCCGATGACTCCAAAGAAGAACCTGTTCTCCTTTGTCCGCCACCTTATCCGCCAACAGTTTGGCCAAGGCGGTTCCCCAACTGCCCGCCCCGATAACCGCTGTCTGTTTAATCGATCGGTGTTCCATCAGTGCCCTTGTCCGTATCCTGCCGCGTATTCGGCTCTGTATCTTGCAGGATATCGTCCGTCCGATCAGTCTGATCAGTCAAATCACCCTGATCATTTCCATCGCCCTCTGAAGAATCGTCCATGTCATCGCTATTGCGGGCCAACATGGACAGGGCCACGACCTTCTCTCCTTCATTGAGATTGATCATCTTGACACCCTGGGTATTGCGCCCGATGATCCGCATGGAGTCCATAGGCAGCCGGATAACCTTGGCGGAATCCGCAATGAGCATAACCTGATCCTCATCCATCACCTGGAGCGCCCCGACCACCTTGCCGTTCCGCTCACTGGTTTTAATGGCAAAGACCCCTTTGCCGCCCCGTTTCTGGAGGCGATAATCAGACACCGCAGTTCGTTTGCCGTAGCCGTTTTCCGTGACCGTGAGAATGGAGTCATCCTCTTCATGGCTTTTCAGAACAACCGCAGCCACCACCTCGTCATCTTCAGCAAGGGTGATTCCCTTCACCCCGGCGGCGGTGCGCCCCATGGTACGGACATCGTCCTCATGGAAATGGATGGACAGACCGTTTTTCGTGACCAGGAAGACGTGATCTTCACCGGAGGTCATGGCCGCGCAGAGTATCTCGTCGTCATCTTTAATGGTCAGGCCCAGCTTACCCTTGCGTACAGGCTTCTTGTATTCGGCAATACTGGTTTTCTTGACCCTGCCTTTTTTGGTGACCGTGAGAATGGCGTGACTCTCGTCCGCATCGGCCAAGCCGGGAATCGAGAGAATGGCGGCCAATTTTTCTCCTTCAGCAAGTTCCAGGAGATTAACTACAGCCCGCCCCCGCGCCGTGCGACCGGCCATGGGGAGTTCATACACCTTACGCCAGAACACCCGTGCTTTATTGGTGAAAAAGAGGAAGGTGTCCAGGGTGGAAGCGGTGTACAGATCCGTGACAAAATCATCCTCAACAGCGGCCATGCCGGCAACGCCTTTTCCTCCCCGACGCTGGGCCCGGTACAGGGATAACTGATTACGTTTGATATAGCCGTTAAGGGAGACTGTCACCACCATTTCTTCCGGGGTGATCATATCTTCAGGCAGGATTTCGTCAGGTGCATCAATGATTTCCGAGCGACGTTCATCCCCGTACTGTTCCTTAATCGCCTCGAATTCCTCCCGGACAATCTGCATGACCAAGGCGTCGTCAGAGAGCACTTCTGTCAGCCAGGCGATGCGCTCCATGAGTTCAGTGTATTCCTGGATGATCTTGTCGCGTTCCAGACCGGTGAGTTTTTGCAGGCGCATATCCAGAATGAACTGTCTG
>MTKS01000233.1 GCA_004028495.1 Candidatus Electrothrix marina | reverse complement strand
TGCCCGCTGGCCTGTTGGGCAAACTGCCTGTGGACGAAGAGGTTCGGCTGTTGCTTCAGGAAGTGTCTGGCCTGAAAGGCGGGTCGAGAAAACGGCAGATCAAGTATATTACCAAACTTCTCCGTGATACTTCGACTGAGGAACTCTATGCCTTTTTAGAAAAACGTAAGGGGACAGAGCTTCATAAGAAAAAACAGTTCCATGAGTTGGAGTACCTGCGCGACATCCTGCTTGAGGAGGCCATTGCAGCTCGACGCGAAGCAAAGGCGGAGTATCTGGATTTGACAGAGGATTGGTCATCCGCTGTGGTGGAGGATATTGCCGCAGAGCTGCCCTCTGTAGACCGGCATGAATTGCGTAGATTGGCCTTTTTCTTTGCTATGAGCCGGAACAGGCAGCATAGCCGTGAAATTTTTCGCCTCCTTCAAGCTGCTCAGGAGAAAGAACTGATGGCGAGGAAAATGCAGCAGGGAAACTCATGATCATGTTGAAATTATCAAATAATATATCGAGAGGGAAATATGGCTCTTTTACGATGTGGTAAATGTGGTCATCTTAGGGAGGTGTCCAATGATTATCGAGGGAAGTCTGTTAAATGTCCGCGCTGTAAAACACCGGGTCCCATCTATGATACAGTAGTTTTTGTTGCAAAAGTCATCGAACAGTTTATTGCGCAGAAAAATGAGTTGCAGCAATTGCGCAGTCAACTTGCTCCTCAAGACACGGCAGTTCCGGCGGAAAAGGAGCCTCATCAACCTCTGTCCGAGATCGATATCTATAATACAGAAGAGCTGAAAAGCGAGCAGCAATATGAACCGATACTGAAATTCTTTCAAGAACGTCAGGTCCAGATTGATGTCAACCACCAGGCTCTTGATACTACGGGTTTTTTTGATGAAGTTGCAGTGCAGTTAGGCGATAATTATGAGACGCTCAGGCTTGTAAGCGATAAGATTAAACGCATCCAGCAAAAGGGCTATACAAACATCAAAATTATACTGAACAAGAAAAGCCAAAAAGATATTCAAACGATTACTCGATTCTGTAAAGACCTGTATGATTATTCATTTGTTGCCAACTATTTCTATCAAGAAAAGATTGTTCGGCTAACGCTTCAAACCTCACCGAAAATAGTGAATTTTTTTAACGGGGAATGGATGGAGTGGTTTGTCTTTATGAAGCTGCTGGACTTTTTTCGAGAAAAGCAAGTTCCGGTCGCTTGTCTGCGCAATCTTTCAATAATGTTTCCAAATGAAGACAGGCATGAACTTGATGTCTTTTTTCTTGTCAATAATACGACGCCTCTGTGCATCGAGTGCAAGACAGGAGAGTTCCGAAAAGATATTGAAAAGTATTCCATATTGAGAAAGCGTCTGAAACTTGATGAAACCCAGTTTTTGATGTGCGTCATTGGGTTAAGTGAAAAACAGACTCAGGGTTTGAGCAGCATGTATGATGTGACTTTTGTGAATGAAAAGAACTTTCTCCAGCAGGTTGAAAAGTCTCTATCACATACAGATTAAACAGATATCTGGTAAAGAGCATTCCTGACCCGACCACCGCAACAAACACCGCGATGAATTTCGGTTCGAGCATCTTACGTAGGATCACTATTTTCGGCAGAGACAGGGCGATCATTAAGGTACGCTGATGGGTGGAGAGAGGGAGCGGGACTTCTATTTCATGGGCAAGGCCATTGAGCTTGCTGTTGGTGCAGCGGCCATAGATGAAGTTCCTGTCGGGGCAGTCTTGGTCGATAGAGATTACACTATTGTGGCCGGGGCAGGCAATAACTGCATCCAGGCTCATGATCCTACCGGGCACGCGGAGATCCACACCCTGCGGGCAGCAGCAGAAAAGCTGAAGAACTATCGCCTGCCTGCAACCACCATGTATGTTACCTTGGAGCCCTGTCCCATGTGTGCGGCAGCCATGATTCAGGCCAGGGTGGAGCGTGTCGTTTTCGGGGCCATAGACCCCAAGGGCGGGGGGCTGCAGTCGCTGTACAGTATCGGTAATGACGGGAAGCTGAATCATAGTTTTGCCGTTGTCGGAGGTGTCAGGGCTGAGGAATGCGCTGCTCTTCTGAAGGATTTTTTCAGGCGGCGGAGAAAAAAAAGATGAAGGGTGTGTTTTTTTCCTTGTTAAAAAGACGCAGGCGGTTTATAAAAATGTGCCCGAAGCAGTATAAGTAACGGTTGGAGTACGAAACTTCTTTTTTCCCGACCGGTTGCTTTTCATGGAGCAGGAGAGGTGACCGAGTGGCTTAAGGTGCACGCCTGGAACGCGTGTGTACGCAAGTACCGTGAGTTCGAATCTCACCCTCTCCGCCAGTTACACTACATATTTGACCTACGTTTTGATAGCCGGGTCCTGCACAACAAAGAATCGTGAACTCCGTCAGGTCCGGGAGGAAGCAGCGGCAGCGAGTCCCTTTGTGTGTTGCAGGGTTGCCCGGCTTTTTTTTATATCCGTAGTTTTCCCTTCTATAGTCTTTTCCCTCCATTTGTCCCGCGTTTCAGCGGATTTTTTCTGAGTCATCAACAGCAAGAGCTTCAACAGGCAAGACAAATTTCTTCAGAGATGGTACGTTATTCTCTAAGTGATTGAGCGATGGGCGGAGTGTATGAATAAATTATTCCGTATGAGGTGAACGAATGGAAGTCGTTGTGCAAGTTCCAGACCAGTACCTTTTGGACATATCGGCAGGCGAATTGGCCTCGAAATTGAAGCTTTCTGCGGCCTTGCTGATGTTCCGGGCCGGGAAATTTTCAGCAGGCGCGGCCTGTGAGTTTGCCGGTGTTGATCGGTACACTTTTCTTGAGGCGTGTCGGCAGCACCGTATTGATGTTGTTGATTATGATCCAGATGAACTGGAAGCAGATTTTGCCGGACTTATCCAGAGAGCGAATAGTTGCGGGCCAGAGATATTTGGATCAGTGATCGTTTGATTGATCGGACGCTTGCACTGGCCGGAGAAACAGATAATTGATGACCCGATTGTTGAAGAAATACGCCGTTTCCGCAGAGAGCATGCGGCGCGGCATGGGAACAATCTCCAGCGTATTGTCGAGGCTCTGCGGGAGAAAGAGCGGCTGTCTGACCGGGTGCGGTTGAATCCGGGGCCGAAGCGGTTGGCTGAGAAGGTGTTGGGGAAAGAGGCCCAGGGATGATCTCCGGGCTCTATTATCGAGTGTCCCTACGGGAAAAGATACGTCCTGGTGGGACGATACGATATAGTCCGCTGCTTCAGCGGCGGATTGAGGATTGGATTTATGAAGAGAAATGAAGTTGAGGCCAAAGTAAGATGGAAACGGATGAGTCTGATTTCTGTATTAGCCGGAATAATATTATCTTCCTGTCTTATGGTTACATCTTCGTGGGCAATTGTCTTGCGGGATATTGAAGAACAAAGCCCGGATGTATGGGGAATTGATATAGATGACGAAAAATTCATCCCAAAGCGTGGAGGGATAAAAGTTTGCAAAGAGCAGAATATGATTATAGTTGGTTTTTATCTCTCCGGTTCAAACATTGACTTCTATAAGCAGGAATTTTCTGATGGAAAGCGGAAACCGCTTGGTTTTGAAATTGATATTAATGATGTTTCAG
>MTKS01000232.1 GCA_004028495.1 Candidatus Electrothrix marina | reverse complement strand
TCCCGAGCCAGCTTCTTTTCCTGAGCACACTTCCCTTTGATCTCCGGGGTATCGATCCCCGCGATCCGGACGGAAATATCATCGCCAAAGAGCGGATGTTGGCCTTTCAGATCCACGGTAATTGTATCGCCGTCGTAATTTTTGACAAAACGAACCCCTGTGAGGGTACCGTATGATTTCTCCTTTTTTCCGGCAAGAGCCGCTGTTACCTGAACGAGAAGAACAACGAAACAAAGCGTGATAAGAGCAAGGCGGAAGGGAAACGTTTTCATGGGCCACACCAGAGTTGAAGTTGATCAGTTCATCGCTGCAATGGATTAAGAAGAAATTGAGAAAGGCTTGATTATACCGGAGCTTGAGCAAGTTCCTTGGCGAGCCGGACCGCCGCAACTGTTTTTGCCACATCATGCACCCGCAGAATATCCGCACCCTGCTGTGCGCAGAGGGCCGAAATGATCGCTGTCGGGCAATCCCGTTGTGCAACCGGGGTGCCGAGGAGCTTCTCTAAAAAGGACTTGCGGGAATGGCCGATCAAAACCGGAAAGCCGAGTTGTTTAAAGGCTGCAACATTGCGCAGAATCGCAAGATTATGATCCAGGGTCTTGCCGAAACCGACGCCGGGATCAAGAATAATCCGATGTTTGGCAATCCCCTGACTCTCCATCCAGCCTGTCCGCTCACGAAAAAAAAGCACAAATCTCAGCAACAACATCCTCATATTGCGGGGCAAGCTGCATATCCTCGGGTGTACCCTGCATATGCATAATAATGATCGGCACCTCGCAGTCACGGGCTACGCTGATCATATCAGGATCTTGGCGCAGGGCTGAAATATCGTTAATGAGCGTGGCCCCCTGCTCCAGGGCCGCCGCCGCCACCCGAGCCTTGGTGGTATCAATGGAGATGGGCATTGCAGAAGAGAGCACACGGACGGCCTGAATCGCCGGGATGACCCGGTCCAGCTCTTCCTGCTCAGTCACGGGCTCGGCAAAGGGACGGGTGGATTCGCCGCCGATATCGATTATATCCACGCCGTCAGCAAGCATTGTTTTGACCTGCGCTGTAACAGCCTGCTCACCGGTGAATTTTCCACCATCGGAAAAAGAATCCGGGGTTACATTCAGGATTCCCATGACCTGTACGTTGTTCATGCAGCCGTCCTCATAAAAAAAAGGCACAGGAGCAATTCCTGTGCCTTGGTTCTTTCTGTATTCAATGTATACGAAACATCAGCATCCCTCTTTCCGGCCGAGGCTGTTCATCCTGCCGGCCTTTCACAAAAAGGAGGTGCCAGATCGCTTTTTATACCTTCTGTGCCTTCTATGCCTTCTCAGCGGTTGCTTTCGCACCTTCCTGCTCCGGCCCCTCTCCCGCAGCAGCAGTTCCGGCGGCTTCCGCCTCATCCTTCAACTCTTTCATAATGCGATCAATGTCTTCAAGAGTGATGGTTTCCTTATCCAGCAACTCGTCGGCAACCGCTTTCAGAATTTCAATATTTTCTTCCAGCAATATCGTGGTGGCTGCGGTGGCGTCCAGAATAATATTTTTCACCACCTCATCAATCTTGCGGGCTGTGTCCTCGCTGTAATCACGGTGCTGGGTTATTTCCCGGCCAAGAAAAATCTGCTCTTCCTTTTTCCCGTAGGCCAGAGGTCCCAGCTCATCGCTCATACCCCATTCACAGACCATCTTGCGGGCCAACTCGCTGGCCCGTTCAATATCATTACCCGCGCCGGTGGTGATCTCGCCGAAAATGACCTTTTCAGCCACCCAACCGCCGTACAGGATGGCGATATTATTCAAGAGGAACGTCTTGGAATGGGTATATTTTTCATTTATAGGCAGCTGCATGGTCAAACCGAGCGCCCTGCCGCGCGGGATAATCGTCACCTTATGGATGGGATCTGTTCCCGGGAGCAGACGGGCCACAATAGCATGGCCGGCCTCGTGATAGGCCGTGATCTTTTTCTCCTTTTCAGGAATGATCATGGACTTGCGCTCAGCTCCCATTATGATTTTATCCTTGGCTATTTCCAGAAACTCAAGGGTGATTTCTTTTGCTCCCTGACGGGCCGCAATCAGAGCGGCCTCATTGACCAGATTTTCAAGATCAGCACCGGAAAACCCCGGCGTACCCCGGGCGATGACGGCCATATCTACATCTTTGGCCATTTTTGTTTTGTTTCCGTAAATTTCCAGAATCAGCTGGCGCCCTTTGATATCCGGCACCGGCACAATCACCTGACGATCAAAACGACCGGGACGAAGCAGGGCCGGATCCAGAACATCAGGCCGGTTGGTGGCCGCGATAATAATAACCCCGTCGTTGGCGTTAAAACCGTCCATTTCCACCAGCAACTGATTCAGGGTCTGCTCACGCTCGTCATGTCCGCCGCCCAGACCGGCACCGCGATGCCGTCCCACCGCATCAATCTCATCAATAAAGATGATACAGGGCGCATTCTTCATACCCTGCGTGAACAGGTCACGAACCCTGGACGCACCCACACCGACAAACATCTCGACAAAGTCGGAGCCTGAGATGGTGAAAAACGGCACCTCGGCCTCTCCGGCGATAGCCCTGGCCAACAGGGTTTTACCGGTACCCGGAGAACCGGCCAAGAGCACACCCTTGGGGATTCGTCCGCCCAGGGTGGTGAATTTTTCCGGATCTTTCAGAAACTCAACAATTTCTTCGAGTTCGTGTTTGGCTTCATCAATTCCGGCAACATCCTTAAAGGTGATTTTCACATCCCCTTCTTCCTGCAACTTGGCTCGTGTTCTGCCGAAACCGAGAGCACCGCCTTTGCCGCCGCCGCCCATCTGCATCTGCCGCATAAAAAAGACCCACACGCCTATCAGAAGCAGCATGGGAAACCAGGAGATAAAAATAGACATCCATAAGGATTCCTGCTCCGGCTCTTTCACGGAGATATCAACCCCTGATTTGCGCAACATGGGTATGAGTTCAGTATCATTCGGGGTCACTGCGGCAAACGGTTGCCCATCGGCCGAGAATCCCAAGACCTTCCCCCCCTGGATCGTCACTTTCCGGATTGCTCCGGTTTCAACGCTGGTCCAGAACTGACTATATGTCATAGGAAGACGTGACTCTGTCTTCTGATTAAAAAGATTCACCAGAAGGATTGCTGTCAGGCCTATCACGAGCCACATGCTCAGATTCTTATAAGTATTCATTCCTATATTACGTGAGGAGTTAGTAATTACCGCTTGAAAAGTCTCCAGGTTCATGCAGACCAAGCAATTGTCTTTTTTCGGATGGATTGAATGCGCAGTATAATCCGATATCCTTCTTTAATTTTCAGTACAGCTTCAGTACAGCATGAAGTCAAGTTGAAATACTACCACACAATGTAGCATTTTGCAGAAAAAAATATGCCGCAGGAAATCTTCACCAAGATAACACGCACACAAAAACGACAGGATAAGGGCATAAATGAATTTACGGAATACTGCTTGGATTAACTTGTATATTGAAGAACATACTATATGAATTGTTTGCCGGTCAGTCAATAGCTGAATGGAAACTAAACAGGAAAAATACCGGGCAAATCAGAGGGCGACCAGAGGAACAAGAGATACATCTCTCCAATAACACATCATAATA
>MTKS01000231.1 GCA_004028495.1 Candidatus Electrothrix marina | reverse complement strand
TGACCCGTATGCCGAAGGTTCAGGAGAAGGTAAAAGAGATCTTTGGTAAGGACCCACATAAGGGTGTTAACCCGGATGAGGTTGTGGCTATTGGCGCGGCAATCCAGGGTGGTGTTCTGCGCGGTGATGTAAAAGACGTTCTGTTGCTTGATGTTACCCCGCTCTCTCTCGGTATCGAAACCTTGGGTGGCGTTATGACCAAGCTGATTGAGAAGAACACCACTGTTCCGACTAAGAAGAGCCAGATCTTCTCCACAGCAGCGGACAACCAGCCTGCGGTTTCCATCCATGTTCTCCAGGGTGAGCGTGAGATGGCCGGAGACAACAAGACCATTGGTCGCTTTGAGCTGGCAGATATCCCGCCTGCACCGCGTGGCGTACCCCAAATCGAGGTAACCTTTGATCTGGATGCCAACGGTATCCTCCACGTCTCTGCCAAGGACATGGGAACCGGCAAAGAGCAGTCCATCCGCATCACCGCTTCTTCCGGTCTGACCGAAGAAGAGATCGAGAAGATGAAAAAGGATGCTGAGCTGCATGCTGAAGAGGACAAGAAGCGCAAGGAAATGGTTGAGGCCAAGAATAATGGCGATTCCATGATCCACATGACCGAGAAGAGCCTGAAGGAGCTGGGCGATAAGGTCGATGATGCAGAGACCAAGGCCAATGTGGAGCGCGAGATTGAGAACCTGAAAAAGGCTTTGGAAGGCGATGATCTTGAGGCTATCAAGTCTGCCACCGAGGCGTTGACCCAGGCTTCCCATAAATTGGCTGAGCTGATGTACGCCCAGGCTTCTCAGGGCCAGGGTGGTACAGGAGCTGCCAGTGGCGCCGCTGGAGCAGGTGCAGGTGCAGCGGGCGGGTCCGCAAACAAAAATGACGACGATGACGTTGTTGATGCTGATTTTGAAGAAGTGAAGTAAGCTTTTTCAAGCTGAGCTTGTTACGCAAAGGGGGGAACGGAGTTATCCGTTCCCCTTTTTTGTTTGCCCGGCATGGCGGGCAAATCCAGCCTACAACGGTTTCTGTGTTCCAGGTCCATTTAAAGAAGATAGGGGGTTGACGGGGTATTTTTTCTACTCTCCTGCCATCCCGTTTTTTTCTTGCGCCGCAGTGATATTTTCAGATCAGCTTGCATTTGGTGGTATCTTCAAGGTCTTAACCCATTGACACGATGCGACTCGCTGGGGTAGAAAAGGCTTATTTCTTGTCACGTTCGTTAAAAGGCTCAACCTACAGGAGAGTTCCGTGGAAAGTATCAGTAATATTCTCAAGGCAGTCTTCTTTCTTTTGCTATTTGCTTTATGTCTCGGAGGGGTTACGGTCTCCTTGGCATACGCTGATTGTACAGAATCCCTAATTCTTACGGTTCCAGAGACAGTCTCTGCCGGTTCCGGCAATCCTATTTCAGTCAGCGGTGGGGAAGCGCCGTATACTTGGTCGATTTGCGGGAAGGGATACAGCGTAGCGAACGAGCAAACCTCTGATGGGAGTAATACTCTTAATGCATCTACAGAAATAGGCTGTAGTTACGGAATGGTAATGGTCAAAGACAGTTGTGGGCAGGATACTGAGAAGAGCGTTCGTGGAAATACTGGTCAATGGGTAGAGATTACTGGCTACGACGGAACTTGCGTAATAAGTGGGAAAGCGGAGGATTATCAAGTGAGCGGTTTAACCTTCAGGGCTGCCCAGGATGATTATCTGTTGACTCAAGGAACCGGTGTTTATGGAGGAGCGTCAGGATGTGACGCAGATGATATTTGCGCCCCGTGCTGTGACCACTGCCCTACTCCACCCTCTAAAGAGCAAGTCTCTTGTTTTTCGAACTGGGAAGATTATTTTCAACCTGAGTGTGACTATGATCGTAAGGAAACAGAACTCTGTATTACTACACCTTCAGCTATTTCAGGTTGTGGCATTCCTGGAAGCACGGGATGCGGGTATTACCTTTATTCTTATTGTTTTCACCATGTAAAAAGACTCTACAGATGGTCCTGCGATGATCCCCCGAATGACTGCGGTTTATCCCGTGACGATAATTTGGGTAAACCGTGTGCCACAGAATAACGTGCTGAAGAGGACCATTTCCGTGAAAATATATAACAGAAATATAGAGATGATTAACAGGAATATATTTAGTGGTCTCTTTCGATTTGCTTTTATCCTGACAGTTCTGAATGTTTTTGTCTTACCCTCGTATGCCTCCACTCAGCCCTACATTGCTTCCTATGGTGTGAACTTCGCTACCGGCAATAAGGTGCATACAGAAACCGATATCTCCATTTCCGGGCCGGTGGATTCTTTCTCCTTCGTCCGAACCTACAACAGCCAAAGCACCGAGGAGTCCGTGCTCGGCTACGGCTGGTCGTGGTCTTTCGGGGAGTATCTGCTGCTTGCCCCGGATGATGAATCCAGGATTGTTCGGGTGCTGTCCTCCGGGCGCCATATCGCACATACCAGGTCTGGAGAATCGACGTGGACAAATCTGACCGGCAGAAAAACAACCATCACCCTGGAGACAAGCGGTGAGTATACCCTTGCCAAAATGCACGGCACCGTCCACACCTATAACGCCCAGAGAAAACTGACCCAAATTCAGGAACCGGGCGGTTACACCCGTACCTTCACCTACAGCGGTGATCAGCTCCAATCCGTGTCTGACAGCTTTGGTCGTTCTTTTTCTTTTGCCTACAACAGCACCACGGGCTATCTGGAAACCCTGACCACACCTGTTGGCGATTTCACCTACACCTACCTGAACAGCAATCTGGTGCGGATGGATCGCCCTTACGGGAGTTTTCGGGAATACCGCTACGAAGACAGTAATGATCCCCATAACCTGACCTCGGTCATCGACGAGATGGGTGTGGAGGTCATGTCCGTGGTCTATGACAGCTCCGACCGGGTGGAAAATGCCTATCAGGCCAATGGCAGTGAAGAAATCACCATCCTCTATAACGGGATGGAGCGGACAGTCACTGATGCGCTGAACAACAGCACGGTCTATCAACTGGGTGTGAAGCACGGCGTGGCCCACATCGACTCCTTCACCGGAGCAGGCTGTGCTGTCTGCGGCGGGTCGGGGGACAGCGGCAGCGCCACCTATACTGACCGGAATCAGCCTGATGAATTGACCGACGGAAGAAATAATGTCACAAAGTACGGTTATGATGGCGCAGGCAACCGCACCACCGTAACCGGAGCAAAGGACAGCCCTGTCGAACGCACCGTAACCACAACCTATTATCCCGATACCGACCGGGTACATACCGTGACCCGTGATTCAGTCGCGAATCCGGGGATGAGCACGGTCACCACCTGGACATATGACGCCAACGACAACCCGGACACGAAAACAGAAGAAGGATACAAAGGAACAACCCCGATCACTCGAACAACCGATTATGATTACGATGCTCTGGGCAGGTTGCAGGCAGTGGACGGACCTCGCACCGATGCGAATGACACCCTGCTCTACGAGTATTACCCGGACAGCGCGGCCTACGGCAATAACCGGGGTATGCTGTACAAGGTAACGAATACCCTTGATCAGGTTATTGAGTATCAGGACTACAACGGCCTGCGCAAGGCGGAAAAGATTATCGACCCCAACGGGATCGAGACCCTGCT
>MTKS01000230.1 GCA_004028495.1 Candidatus Electrothrix marina | reverse complement strand
GTGTCGCGGAAAACAAGGAAAGACTCCTTGCTCTATATAAGGAGGAGTATCCGGTTTTTAAAAAAACGGTATTCCGGCCGGGGATCTGCGACGAAATCTGGGCGAAATTGGCTGAGTTGAACACGGTAAAGCCGCTGCACGCCAGCGGCGTTGGAATACCGGGGGGCGTTGAGTGAAATTAATCAAGAAAATTCTGTCGAGCGGAATTCGCATTCTGACCGCTCTTGCCGCCTTTCTTGTCTTGATTTGCGGCCCGGTAATACTGGCCGTTCGTCAGCCGATTTCGGAAAAAACACCATTCCCTTCAGGGCCTCAGGCCAATCCTGACCGGTTACGCTGGCATGTCGAGTATCTGGCGGAAGAGCTTGCTCCCCGTAACCATAGTCATCCTGAAAAACTGGCCGCCACTGTGCGTTACATCACAACCGGACTTTCCGTTCCCGGCGCTCAGGTCTCTCTTCAGCCCTATGTGGCGGAAAATGCCGCTGCTGACCAAAAAGAGCAGGTGAATGTCATTGCCCGCTTCGGTTCAAAGGATGGTCCTATGGTGGTTGTCGGAGCACATTATGATGCAGATGGAGATCTTCCCGGTGCGGATGATAATGCCAGCGGCACAGCCGGGCTGTTGGAGCTTGCTCGGCTTCTGGGGCAGCGGGAGATAACAGGCAATATCGAGTTGGTGGCCTACGGGACGGAAGAAAGCCCTTTTTTCGGAACGGAACAGATGGGCAGCGCTGTTCATGCCCGCAGTCTCGCTGAGCAGGGGCGGACGGTAAAAGCCATGCTCTGCCTGGAGATGATCGGTTATTTTGTGGAGCAACAGGAGTATAACTCATGGGTTCTGCGTTTGGCCTATCCTCGGGACGGGCTCTATGCGGCTGTTGTCGGGCGTTGGCAGGAGCGTCATTTGGCAAGGACGGTCAAACGCTGCTTTAACGACGCATCTGATCTGCATACGGTGAGTTACTCCGGCCCTGTCCTCTTCGGCGCGGATCTTTCCGACCATCGCAATTACTGGCAGCACGGTTATCCGGCCGTGATGATTACCGACACCGCCTTTCTGCGGAATCATAATTATCACACTGCGGGCGACACCCCGGACACGTTGGACTATCAGCGCATGGCCAAGGTGGTTGACGGCGTTCTGAGCGCGGTCCTCACGCTTTCCTTGTCAGCATCTCAGGAAGAAGCAGGGACTGTACGGCTCTGAGAATCGAGAAAAATCATGCGGAATCAGACTGAATTCTCCGGAAATTCCATGCAACGGCCTGCAATGCCCGCAATGACTGCCGTTGCCGTTTTCCTGCCCCTTCCTTTCTGAACGACTCATTGATTTTTTTACAATAAAAAGAAAAAAAACTGCGAATTAATGTCGACAGATCTTCTCAGTATGATTATTTTATAAATTATATTCAAGGAGAAGAAAAAAGGTGTTCGATTTCCGGGCGGAAATCTGCGCAGAGAGCACCGTTAACCGAACAGGCAGGGACAGGGAGTGATGTCGAGTAAAGGGGCTTGGGATGAGGTCAGGGAGAGAATTCGCGACGTTGCGGATATTGTCCAGGTGATCGGAGAGCATGTGCGGCTGAAAAAGGCAGGTGTCAGCTATACCGGTCTTTGCCCTTTTCACGGTGAAAAAACATCATCTTTTTCTGTGAATTCCCAACGGCAGTTCTTTCATTGTTTCGGTTGCCATGAGTCCGGTGATGTCTTCTCCTTTATGATGAAGTATCATCATATGACCTTTCCCGAAGCGCTCAAGGAATTAGCCCGGCGCTATCAAATCGATCTTCCTGAGCATAATCTTACCGATGCCGAGCAGGAACGGATGCGGCAGCGTGAGCAGCTGTATCGGGTCAATCAGGAAGCCGCCCGTATCTTTCATCAAACCCTTGTCTCTTCGGGGCAGGCCCAAGCGGCCCGAAAATATCTGCAGGAGCGGGGAGTGCCGCAGGAGGCTGTGGAAAAATACCGGCTTGGTTACGCGCCGGCTCCTGAAAACGCAGGCTGGCAGTTTCTCATTTCTCGCCTGCAACAAAAAAAATTTCCTGTGTCCGTTATTGAGCAGGCCGGGCTTGCTGTCCGGAAAGCTCCGGGACGGCACTATGATCGGTTTCGGGACCGTGTCCTCTTTCCTATCTATGATATGAGCGGGCGTGAGGTGGCCTTCGGGGGACGTATCCTAGGGCAGGGAAAGCCCAAGTATATGAATTCGCCGGAGAGCATGGTCTTTTCCAAAGGAAACCTCCTTTTCGGTTTGTATCAGCATCGCCAGGCGATTCGCTCTGATCGGTGCGCTGTTGTGGTGGAGGGAAATTTTGATCTGCTGCTTTTGGCGGTTCACGGGATTGATAATGTGGTTGCGCCGCTGGGAACAGCTCTGACCCGTGAACATATCAAGGCGTTACGCCGATACTGCGATGAGGTTGTGCTCCTTTTTGACGGCGATTCCGCCGGGCTCAGGGCCGCCCGGAGATCAATCCCCTTTTTTCTCAGTGAGCAGTTGGAGGCCAGGGTGGCTCTGTTGCCGACAGGACATGATCCTGATACCTTGGTGCGGGAAAAAGGGGCCGCAGCAGTGAGGCAGCTGCTTGAAGACGCTGAACCTCTTGCGGAGTTTGTTTTTTCCGCCCTCAAGGACGAGCACGGCCTGACCCTGTCCGGTAAAAATCGGATGATAGCCGAATTGGCCGAGCTGACGGAGCAGGCCGCTGATGCGAATCAACGGGAGTTGATGGCAGCCCATTTCAGTGAGCAGCTGGGCGTCTCTCCTGATCGTTTTTTGATCGAGCAAAAGGCGTTCGGGCAAGTTGATGAACATGTGCCTGTCCGGCAATGGCCTCCCGGGTCAGAGATGGAACCGGAACCGGAAATGCTGTCGGATGCGGATTGGATTCCGCCGGATTTCTCCCCGGAGAGAGAGGAGTACCGGGATGCATATCCTTCCTCGGCGTCGGAGGAAGGGCTGAGCTTCCCGACCTCCTTATATGAGCTTCCTAAAAAACAGCGGCAGCTGCTGGATTTTTTATTGCTGTACCCTGAGTTTTTGTCGGAATTACTCACAGGAGGCCTTAAGGAGTCAATTGGTCAGTCTCCGATTACGGGGCTCGTCGATGCGATGGAACAGCTTGCATTGACCGGGAATTTTACTCCAGAGCAGTTGCTTTCTGTTGTTGCATCAGGCTCTGAACGCCAATATATAGCTGATTTGCTCAGCAAAGACGGCAGCGGGCATCTTGACGAGGAGAGTGAGGAACAGGGCCGTGTACTTTGTGATGAGCTGCTTATATGCTTGAAAAATATGCGGCACCAGAAAGAGGGGATTGCGTTGCAGAAACGGATCCTGGCAGCTGAACAAGCAGGAAATTATTCACTCGTCAGTGAGTTGCAAAGAAAAAAAATGCTTGCGGTGCAGGCGAAAAACCTGTACCAGGAATGAGAATCAATGCCTGATGAGATTTTTTTCGATCAGGTACTGAATAGTGCTACGTTGTAAGCTTAAAAGAAAATTTTTCTTTTGTGAGTAAGGCGGCGTTCACGGAAGGTAATTGTTGTTGATAATTGTTTGAAAGGTTATTATATTTTTCTTGTTGTTCGGCGATGGAAGGGTTGTTTATCCGGGGAAGGCGAGATAAAAAAGCAAAAA
>MTKS01000229.1 GCA_004028495.1 Candidatus Electrothrix marina | reverse complement strand
ATTCCATTGGGCGCTGGCTTCCTCCTCGGTAATCGAAAAAGATGGTTCAGAAAATGACAAGAAACATAACGTAATTGCAACGGTAATTCCAACTACTCGCAAACTCATAAATATTTCCTTGAGGTTAACACACCTTTTTCTCCCATACACAACGCAAAACATTACCACCACTCCAAGAAAAATCAAGCTGATTTTCTTTTACCTAACAAAAGGTTACCCACCTTCTGCTGGGCAAGCACCACAGCAACCAAGGCAGCCGTCTCCGCCCGCAGGATACGCGGTCCAAGCGAGATCGTCTTAAATCCAACCTCCTCCGCATAGGCAACTTCAGACGGATGAAAGCCGCCCTCCGGTCCGATCAGCACAAGGACAGGCTGCCCATTGTCCAGCTCAAGAGCAGAAAAAGGTGTACCTGCTTCGTTTTCCCAAGGCATAATGTTATGCCCCCCCTCAGAGAGGGGGAGTTCTCGTAACTCTGTGGGGGGGGAAATCTGCATAGGAATGGGCCTGCGGCATTGCTTGCACGCCTCCAGCATAATCCGCTGCCAGCGCTCAAGCTGCTTTTCGGCCTGCTTCCCGGCCCGGCCCGAATTTTCGCAATAGCGGGTGACGACCGGGACAAAGGTATGCACCCCGAGTTCGGTGGCCTTTTGGATCAACAGATCCATCTTTTTTCCCTTCAGCACGGCCTGAGCCAAGGTCAGATGAACCCCGGAACGGGATTCATCCGTCCGGGACAGCACCTGAAAGACCACCTCTTTCGAGCTGATCCGAGCAATCTCACCGGAAACAACAGCCCCTTTCCCGTCATAAAGTTCCGCGCTGTCACCAGACTGCATCCGCAGAACATTTCTGATATGATGGGCCTCCGGGCCGGTGATCAGGATCTGTTCTTCAGTATCCTGGATACTCGAATCATAAAAAAAGCGTCGCATAACAAACCTTACCTCCGGGGGAGTAAAATCATCTCCTCTTTGAGCCCTTCTTCTTAGATCCTTTCTTCTTGGATCCTTTCTTCTTTTTCGATCCTTTTTTCCTGGAGTCATGAGGCCGTTGTTCAGCATAGCGAACGATAACTGTCGGCATCTCTTGCCTCAGAATCAAAAAAAACCTGGAGCCGGGATAAATCTCAAAAGAGGTAAAAACAGCTCGCCAGCCTTTCGGACGGAACTGCCTGTATCGCTCAAGAATCCTTTTCAGGGGAGCCCCGTTCATGTTCGCCACTTGCAGAACAAGCAGGACATCTGCCGGAGCCATTCGCTGCTTATGAATCAGTCGATTGATCCTTTGTCCAGGAACGTGGAAAGCAGTGCTGAGATCCGTGATATACGTCTCCACTCTGACCTCGGCAGCGGTGTTCACCCGTACCAGAAATTGGTCAAATTCCACATCCCCGGTGTCGGGCATAAAACCGGGACCAGGCCGACCTTGATTTGCCTGAGCCGAAAACACGCTCAGCATACTGATCAACAGGGTTAACAAAACAATTTTTTTCATCATCAACACTCCTGGAAACAAAATAGGGTTATAGAGTTAAACGGCACTCGGCCTCAAAAGCCTCAACCGCTACACATTTTTTTCCACGTCATAGCTGGTCAGTGAGGTAAAGATGAGCAAACCTTCCGGTCCAAGAAAAAAAGCCGCACCCCTGTGTTTTCACAGAGCTGCGGCCTTTATTTTCTTCATACCCGATGAAGATCATCAACAGCCTTTAATGCCTCAACCTTTTTTGGCCGCTACATCTTTACTTTCCACCGGGGGAATGGCGAGGACAAAGCCGCGATGCACCTTGATCCTAGTGTTATCCGCGATCTCCAAGGTCACCGCGCTGTCGGTCAGGCCGGTTATCTGACCGTGAATACCGCCGCCGGTCATGATCTTATCCCCTTTTTTCAGGTTCGTAAGAAAATCCTGCTGTTCCTTGGCCTTTTTCTGCTGGGGACGGATAAGCAGGAAGTAAAAAACAATAAAAATTAAGATGAGCGGGATAAACTGGGTAATGCCTCCACCAGCCGGTGCGGCGGCGGCTCCCTGTGCATAAGCGACTCCAATCATGGAAATAGTTCCTCCAAAGATAATTCTTCTCGTGGTTAATGCGGGCTTTCCCGCTGTGCATAAAAATTTCGGCGAAAATCCAAAAAGCGATCTTCCGCAATGGCTTGACGCATACCAGCCATCAACGTGCAGTAATAATGCAGGTTATGAATACTGTTCAACTGGTACGCCAGGATCTCCCGGCATTGAAAAAGATGACGCAGATAGGCCCGGGAATAATGGCGGCAGGTGTAGCAGGTGCATTGCTCATCCAAGGGCCGCTGATCTTCCCGATATCGACTATTTTTTATAACAACTCTGCCCTGTGAAGTAAAGAGCATTCCATTGCGGGCATTTCGGGTGGGCATGACGCAATCAAACATATCCACGCCCCGATAAACCCCCTCGACCAGATCCTCAGGCGTGCCTACTCCCATGAGGTATTTGGGATGACTGTCCGGCAACAGATGCACCGAGGCATCCAGCATTTCATGCATCAGGTCTTTGGGCTCACCAACGGAAAGGCCGCCCATTGCATAGCCGTCAAAGCCGATTTCGATCAGCTCCTCGGCAGCGGGTTTGCGCAGCTCCGGATACATACCGCCCTGCAGGATACCGAAGAGCAGCTGGCCCGTATCCGACTGCGCCTCCCGGCAGCGTTTGGCCCAGCGGGCGGTCAGGGCTGTGGCTTTTCTCGCTTCATCCAGGGTGGCCGGATAGGGAATGCAGGTATCCAGCACCATCATGATGTCCGAGCCCAGGGCTTCCTGGACCTCGACCGCCTTTTCCGGACTGAGAAAAAGCCTGGCCCCGTCCATGTGGGAGCGGAACATAGCACCCTCTTCGGTGATTTTAGCCAGCTCTTTCAGGCTGAAGATCTGAAATCCGCCGGAGTCGGTAAGAATGGGCTTATCCCAATGCATGAAGCCGTGCAGTCCGCCGAAGCTGCGAACCAGTTCATGTCCGGGACGAATAAAAAGATGATAGGTATTGCCCAAAATAATCTGCGCCCCGAGTTCTTCCAGATTTTCCGGGGTAACCGCCTTGACCGTCCCCAAAGTCCCCACCGGCATAAAGACCGGCGTGTCAAAGGTTCCGTGCAGGGTGCGCACCTGACCGCAACGGGCCGGGCATTCGGTTGACTGATGCAGGAGGGTATAGGGCGATAACGAGGTGTTTTTTATAGGCATGGCAATTGGCATATTCTCTGTTTTCCTGTACAATATCTTAATGGTCGCCAATGATTAGCCTGTGCAGGGGAATGCGTCAACAGAAAAAGATTCTCTTGTTCTTGTACAGGAGGTCTGATATACCTGTATATGCAAATTTTCTCAAATAATACGAGCCAAAAAGTCAGATTCCGACATGCATCCGAAGCGGTACAAACGGCTGGATCGGAACCTTTACCGAAGTTGAGGAGGGATTCACACTGTGTCGAAATATACCGTAGAATTGTCGCCCAAGGCCTATACCCGGCGACTGGTTATTCAGAAAAAGAAATTTCTCCAGGCAGTGACTGCCGCAATGGAACAACACGAGGAGAGCAAACGGGAAAGGCTGCAGCTTGTGGTTGTCAGCCTGACTGAGGCCCTGACCTTTATCAAGCAGAGCTATAAACATGAGGTCGTCTGCCG
>MTKS01000228.1 GCA_004028495.1 Candidatus Electrothrix marina | reverse complement strand
TTTTCTGATTCTGGTACTGTCGGCCTCCCTGCTGCTACAGGCTTTTACCCCCTATGTCAAGAATTTCAACTATGTTTCCATTCTGGCATTTGCCATCATACTGCCGGTTCTGTCCATGGCTCTGACGACCCTCAACGATCATCACCCCGATGAATCTGTTCATGCAAGGGCGGCGGCATATTATGAAAATCACTGGCTGATGCCGGCGGTGGATTCTCCGGAAATAGCCGACACGTTCAGCCGTTATGGTTTTTCTCGACTTAACACAACGGAAATATGTTATTTTTTAACCGGAAAATTCACTCGACTGCTTGATAATTTCCATCTGCCTGCCTATCAATGTTATCGTCTTTTCAATGTGCTGCTGCTGGCTGTTCTTGTATTGCTGACCTTCCGATCATTGACAGCACGATTGCTTTTCATTCCTTTGCTCATGACACCGCAGGCCTGGTATCTGTTCAGTTATTATAATTCCGATGCCTTTGCTCTCTTTATCGCTTTTCTTGCAGCATATCAGGTGACCGGCGATGAGTCACTGTTCAATCGTTTTCTTGCCGGTCGAGAGAACATATGGAAAGCCGTGCTTTTGCTCGGCCCTCTGGCTGCGGCATTATTGCTCACAAAGAAAAATTTCTACTTCTTTGTTGTTTTTGTAATCCTGTACATAGGGAGTAAATTTGTCTTTAAACAATATCAATCCTCATTGTCTGTTGTAAAAAAAATTATTATTATTATTTGCGCCGGAGCTACTCTTCTCGGAGTTCGTTACGGGGCTGATATCTCTGTGAACGGATTGAACAAGGGGGAAAAAATCCAGCAGTTGCGTGAGCAGAGAGCGGATTATATGTATAAGCCCAGCACTGAATTACATAAAAAACATCCCTACCTCCATCTTCGGGCACGCGGGATCGGCTTTAAAAAATATTTGGAAAAGTACCGCTGGGCCGGCAAAACGGTTCGCAGTTTTTACGGGGTGTACGGATATATGACTGTATCCGGAACAACGGCGTATTACGACCTGATGCGCATCACCGGATTCCTGTTCCTCGGTTTTATTGCACTGACGATTCTTGTGCGAGGCGGCTGGTGGGAAAATACAATGCTCGTCAATGCGGCAGGATGCGGTATCGCACTTATCGGTATTGCCTGCTACAGGTCGTGGGTTAACGATTTGCAGGCTCAGGGGAGGTATATTCTGGTTGTGCTTCCCATCCTCGGGATACTTATCGCCCATACCCGGCACTTATTGCAGCCCCTGATTATGCGATCCTTTGTGGTGTTTATGTTTGTTCTGTCTTTGCATAATTACATTTTTGTCGGTTTATTCAACCTTGCAAAATACGGTTGGGGCTGAAAATGAACTGTCCTGCCTCAAGGGGCGGGGATATTAAACCTAAGCTTCGCAGGTAATTGAACGGGATGATATTCTCAGGAGAAAAACGACTGTGAAACAAAATAAACATATCCTTTTTATCAGCCCGCAGCCCTTTTTTCAATGGCGCGGCTCGCCCATACGGGTACGCTTTGTTCTTAAAAGCCTGAGTGAATCCGGCCACACGATTGACCTTCTGACGCTGCCCTTCGGAGAGGATGAACAGATTCCTCAGGTCCGCATTATCAGGGTTGCCAATTTTCTCGGTTTAAAAAATATTTCTATAGGCCCGTCAGCGGCAAAACTGTTTTTTGATGCCGTTCTCCTGTTCAAAGCCTTTGCCTTGGTACGCCGCCGGCAGTACGATGTTGTTCACGGTATTGAGGAGGCGGGTTTTATCGCTGTTCTGCTGGCAAAGCTTTTCTGTATAAAGGCAATATTCGAGAAGCACTCGGATCCCCTTTCCTATCGCAAAGGGTGGATCAAAAATCTACTGCTCACCCTCTATGCCTTTGTAGAGAAGCTGGCAATCAAGCAGGCTGATCTGGTCATCTGTACCGGCCCGGGTTTGTCTGAACAGGTTAGAGAGATGGGTACCTCAAGCCCGGTGCATACCATTTCGGATATGGCCTCTTCCGTGGTTGAGGCGGACCCGAAAAAAATTGCGGAAATCGGCGGACAGCTCCGTCGGCATCCTGATGAAATTCTGGTTACCTATGTAGGTTCTTTCGCAATTTATCAAGGGGTCGATCTGATGTTTGCGACGATACCCAAGGTATGCACATCCTCCGATCGAGTTCGATTTGTAATTATCGGCGGCAATGAGGATGAGATTGCCCGGCGACGCAGAGCACTGGAACAGCAGGGCGTGGCTGATCAGGTAACTTTTCTCGGAATTATTGCTCCGGACACATTGCCGAATTATCTGGCCGCTTCTGATATCTTTATTGCTCCGAGACAGTCGGGAACCAACACTCCGTTAAAAATATTGGATTACTACAAGGCCGGTCGCGCCGTAGTCGCCACCGATGTACCGTCCAACAAGCTTATCCTCAATAAAACAACCGCTCTTTTTGCCGCCCCTGATGCGGATTCGTTTGCCGAAAATATCCTCAAGCTGGTTGCTGACGGTACACTCAGGGAGCGTCTCGGCAGGAACGGTCGCCTGTTGTATGAAAAAGAGTATAATTTTTCAGCCTTTCAAAAAAGATTGCAAAACGGTTATGCTGAATTGGACAGGCAGGATTGAGAGGTATCTCGTCAAACGGTGTCATGCAAACTAACTGAATGAAATAAAACAGCTGAATTCGGAAGTTGAATACGTTAACAGACCTTTGTAACAAATGGAAATAATTGCTGATACACATCTTCACCTCTACCCCTGCTTTGGCCTTGATCGTGCTTTTTCCGTCTTTCTTGACAGGTTCCAAGGGGAAGAGGCCCACGTTGAGCGCGTGGCATGTCTTGCCGAGCGGTACGATTGCTTTTACTATGATCGCTTGCGGGCGGGCGAAGACCTGTTGTCGAATTTTATTGTTGAAGATGCTGACGAGAATTCTCTTGTTCTCAGGCGAAAAAACGACAACAGAGCCTTGACGTTGCTGCCGGGTCGTCAGATAATTACTCTTGAAAGAATAGAGGTGCTGGCCCTTTGCACAACAGCCACTTTTACAGCCGACATGCGTGCTGCTGATTTAATCAGAGATATCCGTCAACAAAACGGGATACCGGTGCTGCCCTGGTCGCCCGGAAAATGGTTCGGCGGACGCGGTCGGGTGATCGACGGGTTGCTGCAATCGTTCACACCCGGTGATTTCCTTGTCGGTGATGTCAGTCTGCGTCCTGTCGGCTGGCCTGTCCCGTTGTTGATGCGCAAGGCCCGACGACTCGAGTATAGGATTATCTGCGGTTCTGATCCCTTGCCTTTCTCTGAAGAGGAGAACAGTTTCGGTATGTATGCATCCCGGATTGAAACGGTTGACAACGACATAACACCTGCTATGATGCTCTCTTCCCTGCTCGCAAACAAGGCGGTCAACATAGCCGGCCTCGGCAGGCGGTCAACACCGTTTGCCCTATTTCATCGTCTTCGCAAAAATGCCGGAGCGAAAAAAAAACAGACCGCAGGCTGAACAGACAATCTATCTATAGTATCTAGCATCGCCTCCATAATTTTGATGTTTTTTTACGATAAAAAATAAAATTCAGGCCGTAGAGGAATAATAAACGTGAACACTTCCGTACATGAACAGTATAAAGGGGCTAAAGTCCTGATTACCGGGGCGACCGGTTTTACCGGTAAAG
>MTKS01000227.1 GCA_004028495.1 Candidatus Electrothrix marina | reverse complement strand
GAAAAGAATGGTCGGTTTCTCTTTGCCTGCTGAAAAAAAACGGCACCCGATAACGACACCGGGTTCGACCTCAATATTAATTTCTTCAGTGCCTGCGGGCAAGGGGGTTTGCTCCGCTGTTCGAGGATGAAACAAAACACGTTGCACTTCGGGACGATCCATAGGGTTCTCCGTTCGCTTTTCCGGGCCGTTACAATTCCACAACAAGCTCCACAACAGCAGGTATGGCAAGGCAGAGGAAAGCGACCGTCGGAAAAATCTCATTATAATTTTCTTAATATTTCATAAGGCGGGTTCAATCCGCCCCTGTCGTTTTCATTAGCTTTTTTCATCAGCCTGAGCCCTACCCATAAGCCGTGCCAGTTTGAACAACAAAACAATAAGAGGTGTCCCGTGATAGAACAGATCAAACATATCAATCGGCCTGACCAAGGTACCGGCTGCCAGCATACGAATTTTCTCAAAAAGATGCGGTTCAGGCACAAACGGGGCAAGCCCGAGAATAAACGCAACAACCAAAAGCGGCACTAAAGGGAGTGCATCCAGCCATTTCCCGATTTTCCCCATACGACCCACCCCTGATTCATCTTTTTTTCTTCGATATACCGAGTAGTTGCGTCACCTGAACAGCGAGTTCTTCAATGGATTTCCCCTCGGTATTCACCGTCTTGATCCCGTGCCGCATATAGAGCTGCTCAGCCTGCCGCGTTTCGGTCCGACAGGTTGCCAGCCGGGCGTACGTACTTCCCTTGTAACGTTCTTCTCTGATTCTATGGAGGAACTGGGGAGAGATTGTCAAGCCGACTGTTTTTTTGCGATTGCGAACAATATCCGCAGGCAGTTCGTAGGCTGCCAAATGATCGGCTGTCATCGGAAAATTTGCCGCCTTAAACCCCATATGAGTGGCTAAATAGACACTGACCGGGGTTTTTCCGGTTCTGGAAACCCCTACCAGAATGATTTCCGCCCGGTCATACCCGCCGGTTCTCTGTCCGTCGTCATGCTCAATGGTATAATGGATAGCCTCCACCCGTTTATCCGGTTTGGCATCGTCACGGTTTCTGAAAAAACCCGGCTGGCGCAGGGCCTCGGCTTCCAGCTTCCGTTCAAGCCTGTCCAGGAGCCCGCCATAGAGATCAAACATCTCAATCTCAGCTCTGTCAAAGACAGCACAGACATCCGAATCTATAATAGTACAGAAAACAAGAGGCTGCAGGCCTCCCGACTGTTCCATGATATGGGCAACTGCTTTTTCAGCATCATATCGCGTTTTGACAAAGGGAATTTTTTCTTCATTCAAGCCTATCGCAGGAAACTGACAGAGAAGAGACTTCCCGATATCTTCGGTCAGCAAGGCTGTCGAATCAGAGACATAATACACATCTTTAACAGTCCACATGATCCAGCCTTACTCGCCTGTATCAATCTGCCTGATCTGATCCACCCGCTTATGACAGAACAGACACCGATAGGGCTGCGGATGCTTTTCCGGCAGAGGTTTCACTTCCCCCTCCGCATGACACTCCTGACAGAAGCCTTCAGCCTGTTTACGATCCATATCCATGAATCGTTCATGATTATTATCACGCGGCATGCGGGGTGTTGTTTCCGGGGGAGCACTCCATAAAAAATAAAAAAGACCGCCGCATATTAAAATAAAAAAAACATGATAGACAAGAAGATTCTTTTTCTTTTCCGCCATTGGGATAAAATCCGAGAGTAAGCATTCAGTATGTGAACGACAGGATTGTCGCGGCATCCGACATTATTTTTACAAGGTTTACAACGCAGCCTGCCGATTTCCGATTGTATATTACCTGCACAGCTATTACTCTGAGCATGATGCGCTTTTCTTTTTTCGACAGCGGCAGCATCTTTTCAGCTCACGTCAACATCACATCAACGTATACGGCAAAATACAATCAAATAATTTTTGTCACTATACACGAACCGGGAAAAATATAAAATAATTCATCCGTACTTTCTTGTTTCTTTCACCAAACAGCAAAAAAACATACTCCCATGAAACAGCACACGATAACGTATTTGAAAAATTACCGCCCCTACCCCTTCACACTCTCCACGGTTGATCTCCGTTTTGAATTGGATCCAACGCAGACCCGAGTGCGTACTCGCATCACCATGCAGCGCAATGCATACGGCCAAGACAACAACTCTGCCCTTGAACTCACTGGCGAATCGCTTGAATTGGTCTCTGTACAAATTGATATGCGTCCTTTGACAAAGGATGAATACAGCTATGACGGGAACCTCCTTCGGATCCCTGAAGTGCCGGATCAGTTCACCCTGGAAGTAGAGACGCTCATCAACCCGCAAGCGAATACCGCCCTGGAAGGACTGTATCTCTCATCAGGAAACTACTGCACGCAGTGTGAGGCTGAGGGCTTCCGTCGCATTACCTGCTACCCGGATCGCCCGGATGTCCCGGCAGTCTTCACCACGATTATCATCGGCCCCAAAGACAGCTGCCCTGTCCTGCTGGCCAACGGCAACCGAACGGCCAAAGGAAAACTTCTTGATGGTCGCCATTTTGCCACCTGGCACGATCCCTTTCCCAAGCCGAGCTATCTTTTCGCTCTGGTCGCCGGTGACCTAACCTGTATCGAAGATCATTTCACCACCATGTCCGGTCGCGATATTACCCTGCATATTTATGTGGAGCATCGTAATAAAGAAAAATGCGGCCATGCTATGGAATCCCTGAAAAACTCCATGCGCTGGGACGAGCAGGCTTTTGGCCGGGAATACGATCTTGATACCTATATGATCGTGGCAGTGGATGATTTTAATATGGGGGCTATGGAAAACAAGGGCTTAAACATCTTTAATTCCAAATATGTTCTGGCCCGCCCGAAGACTGCAACAGATTCCGACTACGAGGGGATCGAAGGGGTTATCGGGCATGAATATTTCCATAATTGGACAGGCAACAGAATCACCTGCCGGGACTGGTTTCAGCTCAGCCTCAAAGAAGGCCTGACCGTGTTTCGCGATCAGGAGTTTTCTGCCGACATGGGCTCCAGGGCGGTCAAAAGAATTCATGACGCCGATATCATGCGATCTTTTCAGTTCCGGGAAGACAGCGGCCCTATGGCCCATCCGGTGCGACCCTCATCCTATATGGAAATCAATAACTTCTACACCCTGACCGTCTATAATAAGGGTGCCGAGGTCATCCGGATGCTCCACACCCTGCTGGGACCGGAAGGCTTTCGCAAAGGAATGGATCTCTATTTTGCACGACATGACGGTCAGGCCGTGACCTGCGATGACTTTATCCAAGCCATGCATGATGCCCGACCAGAAGAGAGTATCCCGGATTTTGAGCAATTCAAACTCTGGTACAGTCAGGCCGGAACACCGACCGTCACGGTTTCGCAGGAGTATAACCCGGCAACACAGGAATATATTCTGACAGCGCAGCAGACCTGCCCGGATACGCCGGATCAACAGGGCAAGGACAAGCAGCCCTTTCTCATGCCCCTGTGCATGGGCCTTCTGGACAGCAAAGGGCAAGACATGGAGCTATATCCGCAAGATCTGCAAGACCGACAAGATGACGGCAGAAACAACGGAACCTTGGTGCTTCGCCAAGAAAAACAGCAATTCCGTTTCACCGAAGTTCACGAGAAGCCTGTGCTTTCCGTCAATCGAAATTTCTCT
>MTKS01000226.1 GCA_004028495.1 Candidatus Electrothrix marina | reverse complement strand
GCCAGATTGCTTCGATATGGCAGCGGGAGGCCAATTCAGGAACAATGCCGCCGAACTGCGCATGTACCTCGAACTGGCTGCTGACCACATTGGACAGCACCCGGCGGTCAGCTTCCAGGACAGCTGCCGCAGTGTCATCGCAGGAACTTTCTATGGCAAGTATGAGCATAGGAATGATAGTATATATATTCTATATAAGAAAGCCGGAAGTTGTCAGGCGGAAATTATCAGATTAAGGACCGACAGAAACCGCAAGTCCGGTCGGAAAGAGGTGTATTGCTCTTTCCGACCGGACTTGTAATAGTGTACAGTGCAAGAACGTCAAGCTGGTTTATACGTCAAAATCCAATAAGGTCAATATTAAAAAAAACATGCAAGCAAGAAAAAACAGCGTACCTCATGTTGATCCGTCGGACAGTACGGAATTAAAGGATTTGTTCTCCAGGACTGTTTCATATCTGCGCCTGTCTCTGACGGATCGCTGTAATCTGAAATGCCTCTACTGTGTACCGGAAAAGGATCGTTCCCAATGTTCTCCCCGCCTTGATCATAATGATCTGCTCAGCTATGAGGAATTGCTCCGGGTTGTGCGGGTGGCTGTTTCAATGGGGATCTCCAAGCTGCGTCTCACCGGAGGGGAACCGCTTGTCCGCAGAGACATCATGCATTTTATAGACCAATTGGCCGAAATTGACAACCTCAACGATATACGAATAACAACGAACGGTGTCCTGCTGGAAAAATTTGCAGATCCTCTGGTCGCCGCAGGTATCAGAAAGATTAATATCAGCCTGGATACGCTGAAGCCGGAGCGGTTTGAGCGCATTACCGGGGTGGATTGTTTTACGCAGGTTTGGAGAGGAATTGAGCGGGCGCAGGCTGTCGGTTTTTTTCCGATCAAGCTGAATACGGTGGTGATGCGGGGGATTAATGATGATGAACTGGGAGATTTTGTCAGGATGTCGCAGGAAACAGCGATGCAGATCCGTTTTATCGAGTTTATGCCTATCGGTTCCTCGTCAAGTTGGGACAAAAAAGTCTATATGTCTTCAGATGAAATCATGGATCGCATCAGAGAAATGGGAGAGCTGATCCCGGTTTCCAAGGGAAGGGCTGACGGGCCGGCCACTATGTTCAGGGTCGGGCAGGGGGCAAAAGGAAAGATCGGCTTTATCAGTCCGATCAGTCACCGTTTCTGTGAACACTGCAACCGGCTGCGCCTGACCTCAGAGGGAATGCTTCGTTCCTGCCTGCTTGATGATCGGGAGACCGACCTCCGGTCTGTTCTCCGTCGGGGAGGCAGTGAGCAGGATATTCAGCAGGCTCTGGTGGCCGCTGTTCGCGATAAGCCCAAAGGGCATCAGATGGAGGAGCGGCTCAAGAACCAAGGGGAGAATTGTCATGGGCGGATGTCGCGTATTGGAGGGTGAGTTTTACAAAATCTTTACAACTTAATCTCTTATCGAAATACTTTCTTTACATTCATGGTTTATTCTGCCTCTGTAATCAAGGGAAATAACTCCCGCCAATCTTTAAATGGAGACACAGAATGAACACACAGCTTAATAAAAAAATCGGCACAGGACTCATAGCTCTTTTCTTTGCAGTATCCTTTGTTCCTGCAATTGCTGGGGCTGGTCAGCTGCTCCAGCAGGGCACAAATTGTACCATCACAGGACAAGATTTTAAAACCGGTGGAAATTTAAACGCAAAGGGGCAGGGGAGAAAACAGGGAGGAACAAAAGGTGGCGGTCAAGGTGGTAGCCAAAATGGCACTGGTGATTGCCTGCAAGGTTAAAAGCAACAACTCTCACTCCGCTGTCTGATATGACATCCTTGCTTTCCTGGTAAGGGTGTCATATCCCATATCCGCTAAAAAATATCGCTGGAAAGAACTGAGGCGCAGGCCTCGATTTCCGCTCTATTCATCTCGCGTTCATGTTCTGTTAATCTTTCTTCTGTTAGAGTGCCTCAAGTTGTGCTTAACAGCACCCTGTTAAGGTTCAACCCGGTACCTCGGTAGGTTTCTCCTCCTTTTTTTCCTACCGGGGTATTTTTTTTGTATCTATCTGATACAAACCCGACGTCGTTCAGATTTCGATTCAGATTTCGATTTCCTCGACTTTCTAAAATGCACCCGGTTTAGTCTGTGGTTTTTTGGTTCGACGCCCCGGTTTGACCAGAATTTCTAAATAGAAAGATGCAAGCTCTTTTGTTTCGGCCTGAGAAATGTATTTGTTAATTTCGGACAGATGAATCACTTCACTTGTTGCCTCGTCAGCACCGAACCGACAGTCAAAATCCCAAAAATCGACATCCTGGGGGAGCGTTTTTCTCCGCTCTCTTTTTATATATTTTTTAACCTCGTATTTGATGGCTTCAACAAGCCTTGGCAGTTTGATCTTTGGATGGGTCAACTGAAACGTTTTTTTCATAGGTATTCACATAAAGTGGGAATGCGTTGATTTTTTTTCTTCCACCGCCCCCGGGCGAACAGATTTACCTCTTTTATCATCCGGGACGGGAGTGTTGCCTTTAATGGCGGAGTTTATTCAAGGTGCCGCCTGTGGATTATGAGAAGTTACATTTTTTCACCTGATCAGCCAATCGACGAACCTGCTCCAAGGTTTCATTCAGGTCAAAGCTGAGAATTTTACGATTCTGCATCACCGGTGTCCCGTTGATCAGCACAGTTTGGACGTCCGAGCCTTGGGCCGCATAAACCGGCAGATCCGAGCCATGCACAGGTTGGAGATGGGGCGCATCAAGATTGAGGAGAATGATATCTGCGTGTTTGCCCTCCTCCAATCGTCCGATTTTCTTTTGCAGCCCAAGAACAGAGGCCCCGCCGCCGGTCGCCATATTGATAATTTGAGCTACCGGAACCGCCACCGGATCAAGGTCTCGCAGCTTATGCAGCTTGGCGCAGATATCCATCTCTCTGAACAGGTCGAGTCGGTTATTGCTTGCTGCTCCGTCTGTACCGATTCCTACCCGAATACCGCGTGCAAGCATAGCCCGAAGCGGAGCTGTTCCAGAGGCCAATTTGAGATTACTCTGGGGACAGACCACAGCAGCTGCCCCGGTTTCAGCCAAAATGTCCAGATCCTGCTCGTCAAGCCAGATAGCATGAATACAAACGGTCTCGGAGTCAAGGACACCTAATTTATGGAGATGACGAACAGGTGAATCCCCCGGATTACCCTGTATCATATCAGCTTCTTGTTCAGTCTCAGCTACATGGATAAAGAACAGCGTTTTTTCCGAGCGGGCAAGCTCTTTCGCGGCCACCAAAGTTTTTGGAGAGCAGGTGTAGGGAGAATGGGCAAAGACCGCCGGGGAGACAAGGGGGTGATCCCGCCACTGAGAAAGGAATTCAGCGGCATGGTTAATCTTTTCTTGAGGATCAGGAACACCGGGAGCAGGGAAATCAATGACCCCTTGGGCTGCAACTGCCCGCAAGCCTACATCGGCAAAGGCTTTGGCAGCATGATGTTCGTGGAAATAGCCGTCTGCCACCGTCGTGGTCCCGGACAGGATCATCTCGGCGGCAGCCAGTTTGCTGCACCAATAGACCATATCCGGTGTTACGTGCTTGGCCTCGGCAGGGAATATGTGATTATTGAGCCAATCCGCAAGGCTGAGGTCGTCAGCTAGGCCGCGAAAGAGGGTCATGGCTGCATGGCAATGGCCATTAATC
>MTKS01000225.1 GCA_004028495.1 Candidatus Electrothrix marina | reverse complement strand
CGATGCGCTGCTTGCGGCCAAAGCGCGAAATGAGCTGCGTAGTTTAGGTTATCGAAAAAAAAGAAAACCATTTGAAGAAATAATAGCGTATTGGCTGAAAGAGCTCGGTCTTATCTCGGAATTTAAGGTTTTGGAGATTGCCGAGGACTCGAATTTATACAAGGTTCAGATCAGAAAAGATGCACATTCAGCCCCGGTATTGATTACTGATGTGGGGTTCGGTCTCTCACAGTTTCTTCCGGTTCTCGTGTTACTGTATTATGTTCCAGAGAATTCCATTGTCCTTTTGGAGCAGCCTGAAATACATTTACATCCCGCTGTTCAGTCCGGCCTTGCTGACGTTATTATAAATGCGGTAATGACCAGGAAAATACAGGTTATTGTTGAAAGCCATAGTGAGCATTTATTACGTCGCCTGCAACGGCGGGTTGCGGAGGAGGAAATACAACATACCGACATTTCATTATACTTCAGCCAAAGCAAATCGGGTACATCTACAATAACACCGCTGGAGTTAAATTTGTTCGGAGAAATAAGCAACTGGCCGAAAGATTTTTTTGGCGATGAATTCGGTGAAGTGGCAGCGACAAGAAAAGCCGGAATCAGAAGAAAGATGAATGCTCAAGAATGAAAGAATGCAACGTAGTTGACACCAATGTGCTGATTTCTGCCAATGGTCGGGATACACACGCTGATTTGCAATGTCAATTAGCCTGCATTGAAGCACTTGAAAGAATACGCTCCGAAGAAATAATACTTCTCGATAGTCTCGGCCTCATTATGGATGAATATTCCGGGTATTGCAGCTACAAAGGAGAACCGGGTGTCGGTGACTATTTTTTTAAATATATTCATGACAATCAGCAGGTTGAAAATAAATGCCTTATTGTAGAAATAACCGAAGACAAGGAAAAGGGCTTTGTAGAATTTCCAGACCATCCCGGCCTTGATACTTTTGATTGTTCTGATCGTAAATTCGTTGCAGTTGCAATTGCATATGATGTTACATCAGGCGATAATCCTGCTGTTTACAATGCCACAGACAGCGACTGGGAAGAACATAACGCGGCATTGTACGATGTTCATCTTTTTGTCACCCAATTATGCCCTCAACATGCCTTGAAATAAATACACGATGACCACCTATATAACAACTCCGATTTACTACGTAAACGCCATGCCCCACATCGGGCATGCCTACACCACCATCATTGCCGATACCTACAGCCGCTTCCGCTGTCTCTGCGGAGACGAGGTGTGCTTTCAGACCGGCACGGATGAGCACGGTGAAAAGATTGTCCAGGCCGCAGAAGGGGAGGGTATCAGCCCGCGCGAGTACGTTGACCGCATTTCCGATTCCTTTCGCCAAACCTGGCCGGGTCTGGACATTGCGCCGGATCATTTTATCCGCACCACTGATGCGGATCATATCAAGCTGGTGCAGGATATTCTCCAAAAGGTCTACGATCAGGGGGATATCTATTTTTCCGAGTACTCAGGTCATTACTGCAAGGGCTGTGAACGCTTCCTGACCGAAAAAGAACTGGTAGACGGCAAATGCCCGGATCATCAGACCGTGCCCGAGGAGATCAGCGAGCAAAACTATTTCTTCCGCATGTCCAAGTACCAGGACTGGCTGATTGACCATATCAAGAGCAATCCTGAATACATCACCCCGGAGCGCTATCGCAACGAGGTGCTGTCCTTTCTCAGTGAGCCGCTGGAAGATCTCTGTATTTCCCGTCCTTGCTCCCGCCTGACCTGGGGCATTCCGCTGCCCTTTGATAAGAATTTTGTTACCTATGTCTGGTTTGACGCCCTGATTAACTACCTGACCGGGATCGGCTATCCCAACGGCCCTGATTTTGACAAACATTGGTCCGTGGCCGAGCATGTGATTGCCAAGGATATCCTTAAACCCCATGCCATTTACTGGCCCACCATGTTGCAGTCCATGGGCGTGGCTCCGTATCAGCGACTCCATGTCCACGGCTACTGGAACGTGGATGAAACCAAGATGTCCAAGTCCATCGGCAACGTGATCCGGCCCGGTGAATTGGTAGAAGAGTATGGGGTAGATACGGTGCGTTATTTTCTCCTCCGGGAGATGAGCTTCGGGAGGGATTCCTCCTTTTCCACAGAGGCCTTGGAGTCTCGTCGCAACTCGGACTTGGCTAATGACGTGGGTAATCTCTTCTCCCGCGCCCTAACCATGCTGGCCAAATATGCTGACTCCATCGTGCCGGAGATTGATAAGGCCACGGTTACCGAGGAAGATCGGGTTTTAGTGGATGCCTTGGAAAAGATGGTGGCTGATTACACCACTGCGATGAACGCCTTCGAGTTCCACAAAGCCTTGCAGTCAATCTGGGAGGTCATCGGCATGCTCAATCGCTTCATTGTCACCAATGCTCCCTGGGAGCTGGCAAAAGATCCTGATCAGGCCGGGCGACTGAACACGGTGCTCTATTTCCTGGCAGATAGCCTGCGATTGCTTGCCTTAGTGTTGCGTCCGGTTATGCCGACAGCGGCGGATAAGATGGCCGTAGCTCTGGGGCAGGCGGATGAGCTGGCCAAGGCGACATTGGAGGAAGAGGGATGTTGGGGCAGAATGCCAGCAGGCACTGTGCTGCATCAGGGCGAGGCATTGTTTCCTCGCTTGGAGAAAAAGAAAAAACAACAACCCCAAGCTCAAACTCAAGGGAAGGGGCAGGGTAAAAAAGGCCAAGCAAAGAAGAAAGAGGCTGAGCCAGAAATCGATATGGAAGGCCTGATTACCTTTGAGCAGTTTGGTGAGGTTGAGCTGCGGGTGGCGGAGATCGTCACGGCGGAGAAGATCAAGAAGGCGAACAAGCTGCTCAAGTTGACCGTCAAAGCACCGGAAGAGCGCACCTTGGTTGCGGGTATCGCCCTGCATTACAGCCCGGAAGATTTGGTGGGTAAAAAGGTTATTATTGTTGCTAATCTGAAACCGGCCAAGCTGATGGGCATCACCTCGCAGGGTATGGTTTTGGCTGCCAAGGAAACTGATGCGGATGGCAATGAGCGGTTGGTGCTCTCCACGGTGGCCGGGGATATTGCGCCGGGGTCGCGGGTGGCGTAATATAGACACACCCTGTTATTTGTAGATATTAGTGTCCCCAGCGGGGATGGTTGTTTTTCTTTGTCTTGTAGGAGAGGGTTGTTAAGTTGTTAATATATAGAAAATTTATCATGAATTAAAAAAGGGAATGGGTATGCCTTTCGCTAATTTTTTTAAACGTCATCGGCGTATTCTTGCGGTAGAAGCAATTCTGCTTCTTCTTACCATTGGTGCACTAGAGTTGTTGCGCAATAAGAAAATTCTTCAAAAAAAGAAAACAAAAACCAGTAACATTCAGTATTGTCATAGCGAATCAAGAGCCTTATATTATTAATCAGGAGGAAAATATTATGATTATAGGCAATATGAATATTCGTGATGACCGACAGTTTAAGGCCTTAACGGGCATCTCCTTTGATGAATTTCAACAACTCCTGCCTGTTTTCACTGAAAGTTACCATGAACTGATTCAGAAACGGTATGAATCTCAACAAGATTTACGGCAGCGTAAGCCTGGTGGCGGGCAGAAAGGCAAACTGCCCAGCATGGAACTTAAGCTTTTTTTTATTCTGTATTACTGGAAAGTTTATCCTACTTTTGATGTGTTAGGCTTGCAATTCGGTCTTGA
>MTKS01000224.1 GCA_004028495.1 Candidatus Electrothrix marina | reverse complement strand
AAATCGGAGTTTAATTTCAACAGAAAATCAAGCAAATGTAAAATCTGACCAAGTCTCTATTATTTTATTGGCGCACAGAGAAAAAAGTTGACAAAAATCCAATAATGATTATTTTTATAGTATATGATTTAAATTTGATCCAGCATCCGGGGATACCACTACGGGGGATAATATGCAGTATTCAGCAGCGACACTCTTTCTCTTCTCCTCCCTTTTTCTCGCCAATTCCGTTTATGCCACAGGGGTGTGCCTCAAAGGATATGGGAATACTCCTGAGGAAGCATTCGAAATAGGGACAAATCTTTTGAGCAAAACGGCTGTCGAGTTGGGAAAAGAGCCGCTTTCGGCAAATCTTCAGATCCGCATTCTGCCGGAAAAGGAAAAAGACCTTTTTGCAGTGCTGGTCTACTCTATGGACAGGCCGACGTCTTGCGATCTGCCGCAAAAACCGCAAACAGCAGAGGAAAAACGACCGAACTGTACAAAGAATATCTGTTCTATCTGACAGATGAAAAGCACCGCTTAAAATATCAAACCAAAGGAACCGTTGCTGTTCATATAGGGATGAGCAGAACGGTCAGGGGCGGATAACACGGAAGTACTGCAACACCGTGTCATTATTCTCAGCACCATCATAGGCAAGAATAAGTTGATACCCGGTTTCTTCTTCCCGAAGAACAGCCACCCCTTCAGCCTTTCCCTTCTTGGGCGAGGTGATATCGCCAAGGAGATGCATTCTTCCGTGTTCCCCATCCTTCAGGTCTTTTCCTGAAATCACATCCTTGCCGTCCCAATGGTACAGCTGGTAGCTGTCACCGCCGTCGCCGACCGGACCGGCCAGGATGAGGAACCCGTCTGAGACCTTGGTGATATCGCGGATGCCGCGACCGCCCAGTTGGACATAGAGCAACTCGTATGTCTTTTCAGGATCATCGAATTTGAGCTTCATCACCGGAACATAGTTTCCCCGAAGTACAGGTCCGCGAAAACCGATATAGAGCCAGCCGTCTTTTGCCGCAATTCCCTCAATATCAATACCGTTTTCTTTGCCGGGAATACGGCTGAAGGGATCCAGGACAGGATCCTGCCTGATGATTTCTCGCAGGCTGATTCTCTGCCTCTCCAGCTCGTTACCTTCCTTGTCGAGCCTGACCCGATAGAGCCAATTTCTATTCCGTTCCTCTTTAAGCCTGTCGGCTTGAAATTTTTTCCTGTTTTTTTCTTGGTTCTTCGCCTTCTTGACCTTTTGCCGTTTGAGACAATGGGCTCCGACTATGTAGACGGAATCGCCCTCAACCGCAATGCCTTCGATGTCCAGCTCCTTTCCTTCCGCCTGATTTCCCTGCAAAAGGAGGATGTTTCTATGGACTGCATAGCCGTTTTCTTTTTTTCGCAGCAGTTGGATATAGTTTTCCTTGCTGTCGCTATCAACAGCCTCATCCGAACCGATCACCAGGAAAGAGCTGAACCCGGCAACCGCACTGATATCCGAACCCGCCAGGATCTCCCCGGATATTTTGACAAACGAGCCCGTTTCTATTTTCCCCCTTCTCTCCTCGGCACTTGCAGGAGCAAAGAGAGAAAAAACAGTGAGCGTTGCATAAAAAAGGACAGTTCTCCAAAGAGGCACTGTCCTTTTTTTATTTTGCTGCGAGCTCACCCCGCCTTCCTGCCTTGCAGGTTGTCCAGAATCCCGTTGATAAAACTGATCGATTCCGGTTCTGCATAGCGTTTGGCGATTTCCAGGGCCTCATTGATGGCTACTGTCGTTGGAACATCCTTGATATACAGCATCTCATAAGCGGCGATGCGAAGGATGTTGCGGTCAACCAAGGCCATCCGTTCCACCCGCCAATGGTGAGAAGAGTCAGCAAGGACCTTATCAATTTCCTGCTGATGGGCACAGATGCCGTTGATCAACTGTTCCGCATAGGGATGGGCTTTTTGATCGCTTTTAAAGCAGGCGTAAAAATTATCTACCTCGTTATCGAGAATGCTGCTTTCAGTAGAGGGCCGTTCCTGAAGCTCGTGCCCGTAAAAAAATTGCAGAGCCAGTTCCCGTGATTTTCTTCGTAGACCCATATCAAACCACAATCGACGACAGACAAGATGTCGTGCTGTTTTTTTTGAAATACTTTCTCATTATCAACAGGTCGCTCCTACAGTTGCTTCATGAGACTGATCATCTCCAGCGCGGCCACGGCAACATCCGCTCCCTTATTGCCCGCCTTGGTTCCGGCACGCTCAATGGCCTGCTCAATGGTCTCAGTGGTCAGCACACCGAAGAGTACCGGGATACCGCTATCGAGCATAACCTGCGCACTTCCTTTGGCAACCTCATTGGCAACAAAATCAAAATGCGGGGTAGCTCCTCGAATTACCACGCCGATGCAGATAATCGCGTCATATTTGCCGGATTTGGCCATTTTTTGGGTAGCAAGGGGGATTTCAAAAGCACCGGGAACACGAGCAACATCAACATCCTCATCCTTAACACCGGAGCGAATCAAGGTGTCCATAGCCCCTTCCAGCAGTTTTTCGGAAATAAAGGAGTTAAAACGAGCAACGATAATCCCGATTTTGCATCCGTTCCCTTGAAGGTTTCCTTCTATATAGTTTGCCATCTTTTTCTTTTCCTTCTTTTCTATTGAGTTGTTCGAGGCAATATACTTATTGTCCGTATAGGGTATTTATATGGGTCGCTACTATAACAGCGATATCTCTAAAAGACAACGTATCCCTTATAGTATACCGTTGTTGAAAAGGAGTTAAAGGAGCTGGGGCACAAGCCGCCATTCCTGTATCCGACCTATTTGGCAAAAAAATCATTCCCCTTATTATCTATCAGAAGAAAGGCCGGGAAATCCTTTACCTCAATCTTCCAGACAGCCTCCATGCCCAATTCAGGGTAATCAATACATTCAACCTTGGTGATGCTCTCCTGAGCCAGCAGGGCTGCCGGGCCGCCGATTGATCCCAGGTAAAAGCCGTTGTTTTCCCGGCAGGCATCCGTGACCTGCTGCGACCGGTTACCCTTGGCGATCATGACCATGGAACCCTTATTTTTTTGCAGAAGATCCACATAGGAATCCATACGCCCGGCAGTGGTGGGACCAAAAGATCCTGAAGCCATACCCGGTGGGGTTTTGGACGGACCTGCATAGTAGACCGGGTGCTGTTGGAGGTAATCAGGCAGCGGTTTACCGTTGTCCGGCAGTTCTTTCCATTTGGCATGGGCAATATCCCTTCCCACGATAATGGGGCCGTTCAGGAGGATGCGGGTGGCCACCGGCAGCTGGTTAAGCTGACCAAGAATTTCCGGCATTGGCTGATTCAGGTCGATACGCACGGCCTGTTCATCTTTACCATCTCGCAGAGCATCGGGAATCAGGCTGCCTGGATTATAATCCAGCTCCTCCACCCATATTCCCTGGCGGTCGATTTTTGCCTTGAGATTGCGGTCAGCGGAACAGGATACGCCGAGGCCGATGGGGCAGGAAGCCCCGTGGCGAGGCAGGCGAATTACTCGAACATCGTGGGCAAAATACTTGCCGCCAAACTGGGCCCCTATGCCGAATTTCCAGGCCTCTTGTACAAGTTCCTGCTCAAGGGCTGTGTCCCGGTAGGCTTGGCCGTGGGCATTGCCTGTGACAGGCAGAGCGTCAAGATATTTGGTGCTGGCCAGTTTCACAGTTTTCAGATTGGCTTCA
>MTKS01000223.1 GCA_004028495.1 Candidatus Electrothrix marina | reverse complement strand
ATACCGGCATAGGTTGCAGCGGCCGTAGCCGAGGTTACGCCGGGAACTACCTCGAAATCAACCCCTGCTGCGACCAATTCCTGAATCTCTTCCGCTCCGCGTCCGAAGATAAAGGGGTCGCCGCCTTTGAGTCGGACGACCCGTTTGCCGGAGGCACCGTAGTCGGCCAGCATCTGGTTGATGCCTTCCTGGGTGTAGGCATGGAGCCCGCCGCCTTTTTTGCCGACATAAATCAGCTCGGCGGTGTCGGGTACATGTTTCAGCAGTTTCTTATTGACCAGATAATCGTAAAACACGACTTCCGCTCGCTGAAGGAGATATTTGCCCCGCAGGGTGAGCAGGCCCGGATCACCGGGACCGGCACCGACGAGGTATACTTTGCCTTTTATGTTCTTTTCGCTCATGAGTTACTGTTTTTTTTATATTGAGGCTGTGGCGATGTGCCGAACGTTGTCAATTTGGTTGCGCTGAATTACCGTGGGAAATAATGTCTTTTACAGCTTTAATTAAGATATTGAAGCTGTTTGATCGATTATCTTCAGGGTTCAAATATCTACCGATTGCCCGCGAGCCGTCAATCTTCTGGTAGTTCTTCTTGGTGAGCATTGTCAGTTCTCGGGCCGGATTCGGCAGGTTATCCGGTTGACGAAATTTTCGCTGATTCTGTCGTTTCGCTAGTCCGCTCATTGGCAGCCCTTTTTCTACCGCCTGTAGATCACCAAGATAAAAACTCTCCAGTTCATGACAGGCGATCCGTACAATCGTATCCGGTCGCCCGGCTTCTTTGCATTTTTTCTGTAGATTTTCTTTAATCTTGCGACAGTCTCCGGCGTCCTGATCTCGCAGGACTATAAACCGGGAGTCAGGCAGTTGCCACAATTTCAGTTTGCGGACCAGCTGTTTTTCCAGATCCTGTTTACCTTCAAACACAATGAAACGCGGCACCACATGTTCCGGCAGAATTTTAGGCAGGATGCCGAGCAGCATTTCTTTTGCCGACGGTTCTTCCAGGAAGAACACCAAGGTCGTCATCTGGGATCCGCACCTTTAAAGAAGCCTTGTTTCCACAGATAGCCCATTTTATCCCCGTCGTTCATATAGGCTGTTATCTGCTCATCATCTTCAGCCCGCTTGACCTTGGTATAGCCGTTTTCTTTAATCAGCCAGAACACTTCATCAAGCTCGGCAGCATTCAAAAAATCCGGTGAATGGGTGGAGACAAAAACTTGACCACCCCGCTGAGCATAGGAGCGAAATTCCTCAGCCAGTTCTAAGAGCAGGTGAGGATAGAGTTGGTTTTCCGGTTCTTCAACACAGAGCAGTGGATGCGGACTCGGATCATGCAACAACAGCAGATAGGCAAACATCTTGATAGTGCCGTCAGAAACATACTTATCAATAAAAGGATCTTTGAAGGAGCCGTCCTGGAATTTAAGGAGCAGGCGACCGTCGTCGGTGGAAACCGGGGTGATTGCACCGATACCCGGCACCCGTTTTTTCATTTTATCAATGATACTGTTGAATTTTTCCCTATGGTTTTCATAAAGATGGTTGGCCACCAGTTGCAGATTATCACCGGATACAGAGAGATGCTCGGCGTATCCGGCCGCATCCTTGCTGCCTCGTGCGAGGTTAATATGGAAGTCAGAGACATGCCAGTTTTCCAACATCTGGCGGAAGGCGTTGGCAGCTTTGAAACGCTGAAATTGCCCTAATCCTTTGACCGCCAGCATATCCGGGGCGTCTAATTTTTGCTGTTCCCGTTCTAATTTCTCTTCGGTTTTACTGAAATCTTCTTCATTTGTTACAGCAGTTCCTTGACCCCTTTGGAAATCCAGAAAGTGATACGGAGAACCATTGGCTCCACGTTTATAACGAAGTATTTCACGCTGAACAATCGGTTTTTTATGCTCTTGGCCTATTTCAAGAAAATAAGTGACGAGACGTTCCTTGTCGTTAATATTGAGGCGAAACTGCAATTCAAAAGAGATTGTCTGATCAATCTTGCCCCGGCTGACAACTTCTTTAAACCCGCCTCGACTGAGCAAGGCACTGGACACATTATAGGTAAGGCAGTCCTTAAGAAATCCAAAGACATCAAACAAGGTTGTTTTACCAGTGCCGTTTGCGCCCACAACAATGCAGAAAGCCGGGATATCCTGTAGCTTGACATCTTCAAAGGTCTTGAAGTTTTTCAGGCGGATCGTTTCGATCTTCATTGTTTTCAGCAGTTTTTTTTTGTCATGCAGGCAAGAATTAGCTGATCTCGTTTTTATAAACCTCATCAAGAATCGCCTTGCCACCCCTGTCCAGCAGAGTTTCAGCGAGGGTGACGCCGATTTTTTCTGCATCAGACGCCATTCCGCTCAGTTGTTCTCTCAAAATGGTCTTTCCGTCCAAAGAGGCGATGAGGCCGGTGAGGGTGATGGTATCGTTGTCAATCGTGGCAAAACCGCCGATAGGTACTTGGCAGCCGCCTTCCAGACGGAGGAGAAAGGCCCGTTCTGCCGAAACCGTGACTGCGGTATCGCGGTGATGGAGGAATTGAAGTCCGTCCAACAGTTCTGTGTCTGCCATACGTAACTCGATACCCAGTGAGCCCTGACCGATGGCGGGCAGCATCTGTTCCGAGGTGAACAGTGCGGTAATGCGCTTCTGCATGCCCAGGCGATTCAGGCCAGCCCCTGCCAGAATGATGGCATCATATTCGCCTTCATCCAATTTGCGCAGGCGGGTGTCCAGGTTGCCCCGGAGATCTCTGATTTCCAGATCAGGGCGTAGGCAGGCTAACTGCGATTTTCTCCGTAGGCTGGAGGTGCCAATGACAGCGCCTTGCGGCAGTGCATCAACATCTTTATAATTCACAGAGACAAAGGCATCCTGAGGGATTTCCCGTTTCGGAATAATAGCGACCTGCAAGCTTTCAGGTACCTCCGCAGGTACGTCCTTCATGGAATGCACAGCCAGATCCACGCGTCCATCCAGCAGGGCATCCTCGATTTCTTTGACAAACAGGCCCTTGCCACCGACTTTGGCTAAAGGCACATCCAGAATTTTATCGCCCTTGGTGAGGATTTTCACCAGCTCGACAGTGGTGTCAGGGTACTGCTGTTCAATCTGATTTTTTACCCAGGTAGATTGGGTTACGGCCAGCATACTGGCCCGGGTTCCGATGCGTAGTATCTTTCTCATACTTTTCCTGAAGTTGTGCTGCACGTTGTACTGATTTTTCGTTGAAATCCTATTCTACCCAACGGATAAAATGCTCTGTCTCTCGTTCGCGTTTCCCTTTGGGCGGATGCTTTGGCATCCCGATAATACAGCCATTGAGTGCCCATTCCTTGGGAGGCAGATCAAGGAGCTGCATAAATTGTGTATTTTTTGCTAGGCCATTGGTGACTGAGAGCATCTGGAATCCAACGCCATGCGCTGTTGCGGTTAGCCACATATTTTCCATGACATGGGCCAGAGTCTGCTCCGCAAGAGGAGGGAAACCTTTTTTCTCCGCTGCCACGATATAAAAGGACCCCTCAGTAAGGCCGGGGATTCCTTTCTCTGCTGTGGTGCTGATCCGGTCGGCGAAAAATTGCATCTTCTTGCGCAGGAAGGGGAAGAGTCGGACGGCCATGCCGATCTTGGATGCCCCGCTACGGAGTTGCGCCTCAATGATCTGGCGGGCTTGATCCATTGGTTCTGTCCCTTGGCGGAAGATGAAGATACGCCGA
>MTKS01000222.1 GCA_004028495.1 Candidatus Electrothrix marina | reverse complement strand
CTATTACATGTTCCGCATGGCAGAGCAGGCCCCGAAATTTATCCTGGGCTTTGAGCCCTATGTCCATCATTATTACACCTTCAAGGCCCTGAACAGTTTTGCCGGGCTGGACAACCTCGATATTGACCTCTTGGGAATCGAGCACCTGCCCCTGTTCCCCACCTGCTTTGATGTGATCTTCTGCCTGGGCATCCTCTATCACCGCCCTTCCCCCATTGATTCCCTGCGTGATCTGCTCACTGCCCTGAAGCCGGGCGGCTGTCTCTTGCTGGAATCCCAGGCTATTCCCGGTGAAGAATCCGTGGCCCTGTTCCCGGAAAAAACCTATGCCAAGGTGCCTGGAACCTGGTTTGTCCCCACAGCGGCATGCATGCATAACTGGTTGCAACGGGCCGGTTTTAGCAATATCAAATGCTTCTGTTCGCATCCCATGAGCAGTCTGGAACAGCGCAAAACCGACTGGATGGTTTTCGAATCCTATCAGGATTTTATTGACAAGCAGAACCCTGAGTTTACAATAGAGGGCTACCCTGCCCCGTGGCGGGTCTTTTTTCGAGCAGAAAAGAAATAAAAATTGGTTGGGTGACTCGAATGAATCACCAAGAACTTTCCTATAAAAAATAAATTAAGAATAATTCAAACCAAGGTAAGATATCATGAAGGCGGAAGAATGCACATTATATCACGGCGGTCTCAAGGGTGCTGAGACCGCGTTCGGTGAAATGGCGGAAAAATACAATGTTGAAGAGGTCATCTTCACCTTTGAGGGACATCGTCTCAACCGAGATCGCAATGCAGTCTCCCTGAGCGAGGAGGATCTGCAACGCGGTGACATCAGTATGGAGATCGCCTCCCGGATGATGAACCGCACCTATTATGAGACTGAAAAAATCCGTCGGGTGTTGCAGGCTATCTTTCATATGGTCAATAAGGGGCATCAGGTCTTTGTCATCGGCACAATTCTTGACGACAACTCGGTCAAGGGCGGAACCGGCTGGGCCGTGGAACTGGCCAAGCTGTTCAACCGTCCCCTCCATGTCTATGATCAGAATCGTCAGGGCTGGTTTGGTTGGAAGGATGAGAGCTGGCAGGCAGAGGATCGACCCAAAATCGCCTTTGATACCTACGTGGGTTCCGGGACCCGTTATCTGAGCGATGAGGGCAAGGAAGCCATTGAGCAACTCTATGCGGACAGTTTTGGCGCATAGTTTTTTCTACAAAATGTCGTTCGTTTTCACAACAAACATTCCGGGAGGAACACAGCAATGGACAAAAAAAATGCATTACGGAAAGCGATCTGTCTCTTATTGGTTTGCGGCACCATGTTCATTGGCGCGGCCATGGGCTGGGCTGCGGATGCGGTCAATGTCATCCTGAAAAACAACTCTTCCGCAGCAATCGAGGTGGAGTTGATTGATCAGTACGGTGGCAATTTCACCGCAACCATTGAGCCGGGCACAAGCCAGAATCAAACCCTGAAGGCCGACAGCGAGATGAAGGTCAAGGATGGCAATACACGTAAGGTGACTGCTGAGGATGAGGGCAAAGAGGTGACGCTTGCTGGGGAGTAAGTAAGCAATACGCCGGGGTGGTTGATGCAGGTTCTTTGCATCAGCCATCTTGGATGAACAGTCCATCTCCAGTCCTTCCATTTGCTTTCTCAGCACTTTTCCTTTGTTTCCCGTCAACAAATTTCTTCTTGCTGCATCCTGCCCGGCTTTTCCCGCCACCAGACAAGGTGTTCCACAGTGCTTTGCATTCCTTTTGCCGAAATATTAATTGTTTATAGCTCATTACAAGAAGGTTGTCGGTTAATAACAAGAGGTTCTTTGTTCCTGACAGAAGGTTCGTGATAACCAACAAAGAGTTGTTTGTTGTTGAGAGAAGGTTGTTAAGAACAAACAAAAGGTATTTTGTTCGTAACAGGAAGCTGTTTGTAACAAACAAGGAGTTGTTTGCTGCTAACAAAAGGTTGTTGGTAACAAACAGAAGGTTATTTGCTCCTGACAAAAGGTTCGCAGCTATCAACAGAAGGTTGTTTGCTCTTGCAGGAAGGTTGTCAGCTATCAACAAGGATCTGTTGCCTATCAGCAAGGAAGGTTGAGTCATCAACAAGGGTTGGCGAGCAATACGACAACAAATATCATTAAACGAAATTTCCTTGCCGCAGAAAGAAAAACCTCTACATTCTCTTGATTTTTCCTGCTTAACCTCCCTTTTACTTCTTGACAGGCAAAACAAAACGGTTTAAGCATATTAATAGTCATCTCTAACCAGCTCTTCTTTAAGGAAAATTCCTACAACAGGGAGGAAGTCCCGTGGCCTACAAACGTAAATCATCCCGAGTCATGGTTGATGCCAAGAAACTAATTATAGCAAGATAATAATCATTAATCTTTTCATAACAGAACAATAGGATAAGTCAGAAAATTAAAACTTAATATAACGAGGAAATATAATCATGTCTTTTGGAAATATTATAACAAGTTCAGCAAATGAAGGCTCAAGTGAGGGGTTCAAGCAAGTAACTCTTGACGATAATTTATTAATATTTGGCTCAATAACAATACAAATTCAAAATATATCAAGATTGACCTCTTATATCATGAAAAGAACATGTAAATATAGGTTAATTATGATCTTTTTAAATATAAATTCGTTACCTCTCCCGTTCATTGGCTTATCTGAGATGAATGATTCAGGTTTGATTGATATAGGTATCGGATTTCATATACATATAGGTTTTATAATGATTGTTTCTTTCATTCTTTTATTATTACTTTTAGATGCATTATTTTATAAAAGGTACGGTGTGCAAATACAAACAGATGGAGGAACTATAGATCAACTCATAACAAAAGATAAAGAAACTTCAACAGAACTTTGGATGAGACTAATAGTCCTTATAAAAAACTACAACAGACATGAAGTTTCAGGACCAATTACCCTCTATGAAAATTGTAAAATAAAAATGGGAGATCATGTCTTAGGAGATAAATTTAGCGAAATAGAAAATTCTTTTATAAAAAACCGTTCAGAAAATATAGAGGAATAAAATGAATGATTTACTTATATGGCTATCAGAAAACATTAAATGGATTTTTAGTGGTATTGGTGTATTTTTTATATCTTTACTTATAACGAAATACAAAAAAAATACAGAAAAAGAAGATGAGGAAAGAGGCGAGATAACAAATGGGCAAAAGACAGTAGGCGGGGACTCATTTACAAATATTTCAGGAGGAGTAATAATAAATCGTTCCTGTAATAAAAATACTCAAGATTCCTCTTGTTAACTGCCTGGGAAAAATCTCCTATTGGCTGACCCTGCAACACTCACCAGCAAAAGCAGCCTGCCCCGCACTTCCTTTGAGATCAACATCTATCCTCCGTCGTCGGTAATTTTTTATGAGAATGAACCGAAATGTATTCAGTGGAAACGAAAAGGTGCGGAAAGAGTCGCTTCATTGACTTCTGGCATGTCTCGTGAGCAGGAACTTGCATTCTGGAGCAGGAGAACAGAGCAGTTGCGTACACGCCGAAACAGACAAAACCAGAAAAGAAATGGCACTTGAAATATTGCCTCCCCCAGCAGCATATCCTTTGCCCAAGACGCGAATTTCGTTAAGGTGCGGATGATCTCCGGCACGGTTGATACCGAAGCAGGAGCCGCCAGGAAAACAACCTCTCCCCTCAACACTAACAAACAAGGCTCTGAGTCAAGCATGATTCAGGGTCTTTCTTTTATCTCCGCCATACCCTTGCCCTGTCTGCTTACATCA
>MTKS01000221.1 GCA_004028495.1 Candidatus Electrothrix marina | reverse complement strand
TTTTTTTATAGTAAGTTGTAGTAAAATAATAAACCGTAGTTTGAAAAAGTATTTAAAAAGTGAGCGATTGACACGGCATAACAAAAAATACGGACTGTTCCTCGTTTAAAAAAATAAGTATGTCCTCCTGCGAAAAAATGTCGGAGGGGATGGCAAGGTGTCCTTCATAAAGCTTATTCGGCAATCATCATAATGATGTATGTGATGTGTCCCTGAAGAAGTAACTTTGTAATTTATTCCTGTACCGGAAATTTTTTCCCGAGATATTATGGCAAAGAAAACAGCGGATTCTAAAGCACCACAAAAAGCCTCTCTGAAACGAACTGTTAAGGATCAATCCGGGGCAGGCAAACTTAAGATCGGTGAATTGCTGCAAAAGGCGGGCTATATCACTGCGGCGGAGTTTAATAACGCCAAGGCGATCAACAAGAAGAGCGGGGAGAGGCTCGGAAAAATTCTGGTTGAAAACGGGACCATCGAGTCCGATACTATCCCTAATTTTCTCAGCAGGCAGCATAATTACACCTTGGTGAATATTGCCGAGGAAGTGCCGAGTCAGGACGCTCTTCAGCTGGTTCCTTATGAGATTGCTAAGAAATATCTCGCCTTCCCGCTCAGAATTGCCGGTGATACTTTGCAGATCACCATGGCCGAGCCCACCGACGCACTTGAGGTGGAAGAACTGCAAAATGCGGTGAAGAAGGGGCTTGATGTCTGCGTCTCCACAGCTAAGGATATCATTGATGCCTATAAAACCTATTACAAGATTGATGAGGAGGAATACAAATCCTTTTTTGCCGAGGATGACGAGCAGGATGTTCAGGTCGAGCAGGTCGAGGACTGGGGCGCCCTGGTTTCCGATGTTGCCGATGAGTTTGAATTTGAAGACGGCAGCGACGAAGATGAAGGTATTGCCGGGCAGTTTTCCGCCAATGACGCGCCGATCATCAAACTGGTGAACGGTATCCTGATCAAGGCCGTGCAAGACGGGGTCAGCGATATCCATATCGAACCCTTTGAAAAGACCATGCAGGTCCGCTACCGCAAGGACGGTTCCCTGTTCAAGTCCATGAATCTCCCCCTGACCATCAAAAACGCCCTGATCGCCCGTTTGAAGATCCTGGCGGATTTGAATATCACCGAGCGCAGGATACCCCAGGATGGACGTATCAGCATTCGTTTGGGGCGCAATAAGGCTGTGGACTTCCGTGTCTCCACCCTGCCCCTGCTCCACGGTGAAGGTACTGTTCTTCGTATTCTGGATAAGGGTTCCCTGAATGTCGATCTGACCAAACTGGGTTTTGAGGTGGAAACATTTGAAACGCTGAAACGCTGTCTTGCCAGTCCCCAGGGACTGCTTCTCGTTACTGGCCCGACCGGTTCAGGTAAAACCGTTACCCTCTACTCGGCACTTAACTCCCTGAACAGTGAAGATATCAAAATTCTGACCGCAGAGGATCCGGTTGAGTTCAACTTCAAGGGCATCAATCAGGTCAATGTCAACGTTGAAGTCGGTATGACCTTTCCAGCCGCGCTCAAGGCCTTTCTCCGTCAGGATCCCGACATTATCATGGTCGGCGAAATCCGCGATATCAGTACGGCGGAAATCGCTATGAAAGCGGCCATGACCGGCCATCTTGTGTTCAGCACTCTGCATACCAACGATGCAGTGGCCACCGTCAGCCGTATGGTGGACATCGGCATTCCGCCTTATATTTTGGCAGGTTCCCTGACCATGGTGTTGGCTCAACGTTTGGGCCGAAGGCTCTGTGCAAAATGTAAGCAGCCTGCTACCTATGAACGGAAGCACCTGATTACTATCGGTTTTACCGAGGAACAAATTGACACAGAGGGCTTTCAGCTCTACGAGGCTAAAGGCTGTGCTGTCTGCAACGGGCTCGGCTATAAAGGCCGGGTAGGTTTTTTTGAGCTTCTTGAAGTTACGGATGAAGTTGCGCAGGCTATTCAAGCCCAAGTGTCGGAAGAGCAGCTGCGCAAGGTGGCTATGCAATCAGGCATGCACACCTTGCGTCAGGCGGCTTTGATAAAAGCCAAGCAGGGCATCACCAGCCTTGACGAAGTGTTGCGCAGGACTGTTGCCCACGAGGACACCCTGCCCGCCTATTTGGTCAACCCGGATGTCGAAGAATATGAGGACGGCGATGTCATCATTCAGGAAGGAAATGAGGATGATAGGAATTTTTATCAACTCATCCGGGGAAAAGTTGGAGTTCTGAAACAGGGAAAGAAAATCGCGGAAATAACTGAACCTGGAGAGTATTTCGGGGAAATGGCCTGCCTCATGAATGAGGCAAGATATGCCACGGTTGTCTCTCTCGGGCGCTGCAAGATAAAACGATATCCTGGTGATAAACTGACCGAGCTCATTGAAAAATATCCTGAGATTTCGATGAAACTTTTTAAAACCATGGCCAAACGACTGCGCAAAACCGATAATATTGTTATCCAGCTTGCCGGCGGAAAAAGAACTCAGAAACCCACCATTCCCCCGCGTATGCGATGAACAGGATTTCCGTCTATATTATTGCGTGGAACGAGGCTGATAAGATTCGTTCCGCTCTTCATTCCGTGCTCTGGGCAGATGAGATCATCCTGGCTGATTCATACAGTGAAGATGATACTGCCGCCATTGCTGCGGAAATGGGTGCTCGGGTCGAGCAGATTACATTCTGCGGTTTCGGTGATCTGCGGAATCGGGCTATGGCGGCCTGCACCCATGACTGGATTTTTTCCCTGGATGCGGATGAGCGTTGCACCCCGGAGGCACGGGACGAGATTCTGGCCACAGTTGCTCTGGCCGATCCGGCGGATGCTTATTATATTCCCCGGCGAAATTATTTCATGGGGCACTGGATCAAACATTCAGGCTTCTATCCGGACTACCGCCAGCCTCAGCTTTTTCGAAAAGGGGCCTTGCATTTTAAGACAGACGACCCGGTGCATGAGGAGTATATAATCCGTTCAGACAAGCCGGCAGGCTATCTCTGTCAGCCCATTTGGCAGTTTCCTTATAAAAACCTGGAAGAAGTCGCTCGCAAGGCGAATCGATACTCCACATTAGGGGCAAAAAAACTGCAACAGCGCGGGCGGCGCGGAGGGATGTTGAAGGCCCTCGGGCGCGGCCTGTGGTCATTCTTTCACATGTACATCCTGAAAAAAGGGATCCTGGACGGCTGGCCCGGATTAGTTATCGCGATCGGTAATTTTGAAGGGACCTGGTACAAATACGCCAAGCTGCATGAGCTGGAAGAGAATTGGCAGCCGCCTGATTCTCCTCCGTTACGAAGAGAGTAAAAAAACAAAAACCACCCCCGGAGGGGGTGGTTTTATACGACAAAATAAAAGCGAAGGGAATATATAAAAAAAGGGACTTATAAGTATGCATTTACGCCCTTTTCACACCATATCCTCTTTTGTTCAATGGTATCTTTCAGCAGCCGGTCATTCTCCGGTAAATAGCTGCGATCATTTCTTGAGTGATAAAGATGGTAGGCCAGGGCGTTAAATTTAACACTCCTGCGCATGAGTCCGTAATTCAGAAGCCTTGCCGTAAATTCCGAGTCTTCTCTGCCCCAGCCTATAAAATCTTCATTAAAGCCGTTAACCGCAAGGGCATCCTCGCGCCAAAAGGCAAAATTGCAGGTTCTCACCCCGTTCATTCCCCGGTTTTTAAAAGAGATCAAACGCGAGAGGAAGGCCGAGCGCAGGCAGTTCTTTCTGTTTTCAACCCCTTTTTTACAGAGAGTCTCCGGCATTTTTTTTCGG
>MTKS01000220.1 GCA_004028495.1 Candidatus Electrothrix marina | reverse complement strand
CAGCCGGGTAGGCTCAATCACCACCACCCGCGTCCCGCACACGATACTCCCCAACCAACCCCACCAGCTCCTCACCATACTTCTGCACAGTCATCTTCCCCACCCCGTGGATTTTCCGCAGCTCAATCAGATTTCCCGGCAGGGCAACAGCGATTTGAATCAGGGTACGCTGATGCAGAATCTGAAAATGAGCAAGATCCAGCTCCTTAGCCTTTTTTGCCCGCCATTTCTTCAACGCCTTGAACAGCTCAGGATGTTCGACATCCGCTTCAGAATATTCCGGCATCTGCGACTTTTTCGCTTTTTCCGGGACAAAGTTGATCTCAGCCGCAGAAACAGCCCGCAGATATTTTGACGGAGAAAATCCCTGCTCACAGGAGCGGACTCCGGCCAGCTTCACAGCCAGATCCAGCTTCAGGTTGTTCAGGACATTATTTATCTTTTTGCCAAGCTCCTTATTATCCGTATCAATATGCAGCTTGGAGATGGAATCAGCAAAGATCAGCTTGAATTTCTCCTGAAACCAGCCCGAGGCCTTGCAGGCCCGTTCCTGGATATACGGGTCCGACTCGGGCAGCTCGCCCGCCGCAAAAATATCGTGCAGTTGGTTTCTAAAATTCTCGCTGATCAAAAAGATATCCTGCACCGCCCGTTCCTCCAGCACCTCAAGATCGGCAACACTGATCCCCGTAACCTGCACAAGTCGGTCATTCCCCTGAAGCAGGTGAAGAAAATAGCCCAGCCGGTCGCGCAGTTGCTTGAAATCAAAACATTCGGTCAGCAATTTCTGCTGAAAACCGATTTTGGCCTTCTGGAGCTTTTCTTCAGAAGGAGGATTGTTGCGAGCCTGCTCGGCAAACCCTAAGACCGCCGTATCCGTGGCAACACCGCTGTCCGAGATGGGCGAACTGAGCACCATCCCTTCAAAGGTCTTGCAGCGGCTCAGGGCCACGTACACCTGACCATGAGCAAAGGCTGCCTGGGCATCAATAATCGCCTTTTCAAAGGTCAGCCCCTGACTCTTGTGGATGGTGATGGCCCAGGCTGTTTTCAGGGGATATTGCTCAAACTTGCCGATAACCTCTTCTTCAATCTCGCTGTTTTCCTGATTCAGGGTGTATTTGATATTTTCCCAAATAATCGGCTGCACCGCAATCTCCTGCTCATCATCAGGGCAGAGCACGGTGATTTTCGTCCCCGTTATTTTGTTTACCCGACCGATCTTGCCGTTATAATATCGTTTCTCCGCAGCCGGATCATTGCGGACAAACATCACCTGCGCCCCTTCTTTCAGACGCAGGTCTGCCGGAGCAGGATAGGTGTGTTCCGGGAAATCCCCGGAAATCTCGGCAGTAAAACGGAACTCCTTTGTGTTGAGTTCGTTCAGTTGCTTGCTGTTGATGGTATCGGCACTGCGATTATGGGTGGTCAGGGTGATGTAGCCGTCATCCTCCTTCGGGCTGAATTGAGGAAGGTAACGTTGGTTCAGCGCATGGATGGAGCTCTGATCAAGCCGGTTGTTACGCACCCGATTCAGGAGTTTGATAAAGCTGTCATCGGACTGGCGATAAATATGTTGCAGCTCAATGGTGACCAGCTCTGTGCGGCTGAATACCTTGCTGCTGAAAAAATAGATGGAGGCGTAATGGCTCTCCAGCAGCTGCCATTCATTGCGTTTCGCCACCGGGGCCAGCTGATGCAGATCGCCGATCATCAGCATCTGCACACCACCAAAGGGGAGACTGTTGCGACGATGGTGTCGCAGGGCCTCATCCACGGCATCCAAGAGATCGGCCCGAACCATGCTTATTTCATCAATCACCAGCAAATCAAGGCTCTTGATGATTTTTTTCTTCTCCTTGCTGAAACGGAATTGGTGCTGCCGGGTACGCTCGTATGCCTCGCTGCCCGGCACAAAGGGACCAAAGGGCAACTGAAAAAAAGAATGGAGGGTCACACCACCGGCATTGATCGCCGCAACTCCGGTGGGAGCTGTGATAATCATCCGTTTGACCGAGTCCTTTTCCAGATTATGGAGAAAAGTGGTCTTGCCTGTTCCAGCCTTACCGGTTAGAAAAATGTTGCGATCAGTAAAGCGAACAAAGTCGTTTGCCAGCTGCAATTCGTTATTTATTGAAGGCATGTATCAAAACGGCATTAAACGGCATTGACTGTCCAAGCCGAAAAATATGTTTAAAAAACATTTTAGTCCGCAGAAAACGGTTTGTTTTCTTGTCAATACAGAGTAGGTTATCGTTCATTATTCACGCATTTTTTATTAGTCTCTCCTGTTACGGCGCATACTTTCGCTACATTCGATACATTCGCCATTCTTCGCCCCATAGCGGTTCGGGGGTTCGTCCGACAGTCCGGGGAGACTTCCTGATACCGTATTTACTTAACAGAGAATAGAGATTATGACCACATTTACAGACATCGGCCTGAATGATGAACTCCTTCAGGCTCTTGCCGCCCTGGGGTTTACAGAACCAACCCCGGTACAGATTAAGGTTATTCCGCTGATGCTGGAGCAGGAAATCGATATCGTCAGCCTGGCCCAGACCGGAACCGGAAAGACCGCAGCCTTTGGTTTACCGCTGATCCAGCTGATTGACCCGAAGGACAAACGAACCCAGGGTCTGGTCCTCTGTCCAACCCGGGAACTCTGCATGCAGGTGTCGAGGGATCTGGAAAGCTTTTCTCGTTTCACCAGGGGAATAAAAGTATTGGCAATCTATGGCGGAGCGAGCATCGACCAACAGATGCGCGAACTCCGAAAAGGAGTGCAGATTATCGTTGCCACACCGGGACGCCTGCGCGACCTGATTCGACGGGGCAAGGTAGATATCTCCGGTGTCCGCTATGCAGTCTTTGACGAGGCCGATGAAATGCTGCAAATGGGTTTTCAGGATGAACTCAACGCTATTCTGGCCGAAACCCCGAAAGAAAAAAACACCCTGTTGTTCTCCGCCACCATGTCCAGGGAGGTTGCCAATATCGCAGGCAGGTATATGACCAATCCCGTGGAAATCACCATGGGAAAAAAGAATGCCGGTGCTGAAAATGTAACCCACGAGTATTACCTGATCAACGGCAGAGACCGCTATCCCGCCTTAAAACGAATCGTGGATAATAACCCGGACAACTACTCTATTGTTTTCTGCCGCACCAGAAGGGATACCCAGGAAGTCGCGGATAAGCTGATTCAGGACGGCTACCGGGCCGATTCTCTGCACGGAGAATTGAGTCAGGCTCAGCGGGATCTGGTTATGGATAAATTCCGCAAAAAGCATCTGCAATTGCTGGTAGCCACTGATGTCGCGGCCCGTGGCCTGGATGTCAACGACCTGACCCATGTTATCAACTACAGCCTGCCGGATGATATTGCCGCTTATACCCATCGTAGCGGTCGCACAGGACGGGCCGGGAGCAGCGGCACCTCCATCGCTCTGGTTGACATGCGGGAACGTCATCGGATCAGGCATATTGAGCAGAAGATCAACAAACAATTCAAAAAGGCCCAGATTCCTACGGGGAAAGAGATTTGCACCAAACAGCTGCGCAGCCTGATGGAGGTTATCAGCAATACCGAGGTGGATCATGACCAGATTGATCCCCTGTATGCGGATATTGAGCAGCAACTTGCACATTTGGACCGAGAGCAGCTGATCAAAAAATTTATCTCTTTGGAATTCAATCGATTTCTGCAATATTACAAAAATGCTCCTGATCTCAACCAACAGGTCAGTGGCAAAGATCGACCAAGCAGCTTCCAAAAAAATGCAG
>MTKS01000219.1 GCA_004028495.1 Candidatus Electrothrix marina | reverse complement strand
GAAATCGCCCGCAAATCACTCGCAGGATTCCAGCCCGCGCTGGAGACTGAGGAGGAGCCTGAAGACCAACCGGAGGTTAAGCCTGCGCCTGAGGCGAAGTCTTGAGCGACACCATAGCGAGTCTGCGCCGAAAGATCAGCAGTGCAGGAGATCTCCAATCCGTCGTCCGCACGATGAAGGCCCTGGCCGCTTCAAGCATCGGACAATACGAGAAATCGGTGTGCGCGTTGGCCGACTACAATCGCACGGTGGAACTGGGGTTGAGCGTCTGTTTCCAAGGTGCCGGTTCGGCGGCATTTATGGTAACCGGAGAGAAAAGACAAACGGATACGGGTGAGCTGAACGCGGTCGTGTTCGGTTCCGACCAGGGATTGGTGGGCCAGTTTAATGACGTGGTGGCCGATTACGCCATGAAGACCCTCGCAACGCTGCCCGGCAGACCTCAGGTATGGGCTGTCGGCGAACGTGTTCATGCACGCTTGACGGACGCGGGCCTGCCTCCGGTCGGCCTCTTCGGGGTGCCGAATTCCGTCAAGGCCATCACCCCGCTCATCGACCGAATACTGGTGGAAAGCGAGGCGGGTCGCAGCTCGGACGAGGGCGTTGCGCCGCTTTACCTTTTCTACAACCGCCCAGGATCAGGCCCGGTTTATGCGCCGGTCAGTCAACGACTGCTGCCTTTGGATGAAAACTGGCGGCGCAAGCTCGCCGATCTTCCCTTGCCGACGGGAAACTTGCCCGAAATCATGGGTGACGGCGGCACGACTCTGCGTGCACTCATCCGCGAATATCTTTTCGTTTCGCTCTTCCGGGCCTGCGCCGAATCCCTTGCAAGCGAAAACGCGAGCCGCTTGGCCGCCATGCAGCGTGCCGACAAAAATATCGACGAATTGCTGGAGAGCCTCAATCGGAAGTTCCATAGTTTGCGCCAGAGCGGCATCGACGAGGAACTGTTTGACGTCATCTCGGGCTTTGAATCGCTGAATATCGAGAAGCAATGATGCGGCGGGCATTGCCGTTAAAAGCTGTCTTGAATTCCTGCATTCGCAGGATAAACGCATATCCTCTCCAGACAACTGATATTCAGAAAAATTATAGGCTATACGCTTATCACTTGAATCCAAGGAGAAAAAAATCTCTGCATGGAATATAAAAAACGAGTACAGTTATCCATTGCCGCCACAAACAATAACAGAGGAAGCTTGACGTTCATGAGAGGATAAAACATGCCTAGCGGTATCTTTGCAATATTAGACGACATAGCCATGCTGCTTGACGACGCATCCGCCATGAGCAAGATAGCAGCCAAGAAGACAGCCGGTATCCTGGGTGATGATCTGGCAGTCAATGCCGAAAAAGCCACCGGCTTTCATGCCTCGCGGGAACTCCCGGTTATCTGGGCCATTACCAAGGGCTCTGTGCTCAATAAAATTATCATCATCCCGGCGGCCCTCTTCTTGAACGCCTATATCCCTGGGCTCATCGTCCCCGTTCTCTTGCTTGGCGGAGCCTATCTCTGCTTTGAGGGGGCCGAGAAAATTCACGAGTGGCTGGCCCATCGTTTTGCAAAAAATGCTCATGAAGAGGATTCTCATCAGGTCGCCGCAACAAAACTCTCTGAAAAAGACAAAATACGCTCCGCCGTCAGAACCGACTTCATTCTCTCTATCGAAATTATCGTTATCGCCTTAGAATCAGTACGTGATCAACAACTGGCCATCCAGATCCTGGTCGTGAGTTTTGTGGCCCTCTTAGCCACGGTGGGTGTTTACGGGCTTGTTGCTCTGCTGGTTAAGCTTGACGACATGGGCTTTTATCTGGTTCAGTATGCTCAGTCACTGACAGGGACCATGTCCGGGATACTCACCAAGGTGGGCGAACTTCTCATAGCCTCACTGCCAAAAATTATCAGGTTCCTGGAATTTGTAGGCACGCTTGCCATGCTCCTGGTGGGCGGAGGCATGTACGTACATCATATTGAAATGATTCACGACGGACTTCATTTCATGCCGACAATGCTTGCCAACCTTTTCGCAGGCCTGATCGTCGGTTTTGTTTTTCTGTTCATTCTCCATTCTGTAAAAAAAACAAAGGAAACATGAAAATACACCTTTATCAGGTTATTGTTGTCGGTATTTCATCGGTCATGCTCTACCTCGGCATCAAAGAATTCATCAACCGGGAAACCGGTCAGACCCTCCTGAAACTCTGTGTCCGTCTGGCTGTCTGGGGCGGAATGGCCCTGATTGCCATTTATCCTGATTTTACGCTCATCATCGCCCGAATAATGGGGGTGGTCGATAATTTTAATGCCGTTGTTCTGATGGGATTTTTGATGGTTTTTCTGATGCTGTTCAAATTGCTGTCGGCCATTGAAAAAATCGAGCAGAATGTCTCTGAAATCACCCGAAAAGAGGCCCTGCATGCTGCTCAGGAACGTATTGAGGAACTGCGTAAGGAAATCAAGGCACAAAAGGAAGTTAAGGAAAACAGGCAATCAGAGCAAAATATCTCATGATTTCATCTCCTGTTACTCAGTTGTAACAGATTGTACCCCTGCACCACAACCCATACATCACCAACCGGAGAAAACAAGATGATTGATCGAAGAGAATTTCTGAAAACAACCGCTGTTGCCGCCTCTGCTGTTGCCGTCGCCTCAGGCAGCAACGTTTTTGCCGGTGAGACAGCGGCATCCCATGCCGGAATTGTGTACACCGAACAACAACAGGGACAATGGGAAGGCAAGGCAGGCAGCCATGCACCTAAGATAACGGTGGCGGACGGCAAGGTTTCAGTTGTTACTGAGCATCCTATGAGCGAGCCGCATTTCATCGTTCGGCATACAGTGGTTCTTGCCGACGGCAAGGTTATCGGCGGAAAGACCTTCTCGCATACCGATAAACCGGAATCAAGCTTTGATCTGCCCGCAGGATACAAAGGCAAGGCCTGCGCAACCAGCTTCTGCAACAAACATGATCTCTGGGTAACCGAGTTCACGGTCTGATCCCGAATTTCCGGCAACAATCCGCTACCGGCAGGAGAGCGTGATGTTCTCCTGCCGTTTATATCCATGAAGCGTTCTTTCTTTCTTTTTTTCTCTTTCGTTGCCCTGTGTTCGGCAGTGTATCCGCTTGTTTTTTATTTACAGAACGACAGAGAACCTCTTGGGAAAATCACACGGGAAGCTGTACAGCTGATTCATAAGCGTAACCTTCTCTCCGCAGGCAGAGACCTGCTCAACGCACCTGTTACCCGTCGTCTTGTCGGTATCAGCCCGTCAATGCTGCCGAGGCTCCTCACCGGAGGAATAGGGCAACAAATCCGAGTCTCTTCCCGGTCAACAGCACCCCAGGAATTAATTCCCCGCCATGCTATGGCCGTCCTGGAACTGACGAACGCCGCAGCAACGGGTAAAAGCTTGCTTGACTCCCGTTTCGGACAGGCTTTCGACGGCATCGACTGGCCTGCTGTTCTGCAAGGGATGCAGCTCAAAAGACGCCTGCGTCAGCCGCTGGAGCAAAACGCCTCCGGCCTGCGGTACCTGCTGACCCACCCCTCCTTTTCTCAGGTATTCGGCAGACGCCTCTTTCTTGCCCAACTTCCGGCTCTCCCCTCTCTGATTCGGGACGAACAGCGCCATCCCTTACAGGCTAACCTGCTGATTATCATGGATCCCGGCCAAGAGGATCCTGATACGGTACTTTCCGCCCTGCTCGACATACTTCGGGGGGAGCAAACCACGTTTAAGCAGGCCGGTTTCACGGTATATACCTTAAAATCAAAAAACA
>MTKS01000218.1 GCA_004028495.1 Candidatus Electrothrix marina | reverse complement strand
ACCAGGATTGCCCCTAGAGCTCAGTGCCAAACAGACTTCGGCCTAATCTTTCCTACCGATGTCTGATCGGATGAACGGGACGTACAATCCTACATGGTCCTTTATGCCTGATAGTGGCACCGGCCCGCTTAGCCTCACAACGATTTCCATAGGTACTGCCGTCGCAGCCGCAAACAGGTTTATAAATGCGCGGACACATTTCCGGTCTCGTCTTGCAGAGCCCCTGGGCATCCGGCATATTACACTGACCACGGCCAAAATCACAGTACTGCCCTGAAGGACAACCCCATCCTGCTATACCTCCGCAGACACCCGGAGGTGGAGTGACAACCGGAGGTGGAGTGACAACCGGAGGTGGAGTGACAACCGGAGGTGGAGTGACAACCGGAGGCGGGGTGACAGGAGGATGCTGAGGGTAAGGGCCGGGATAATAGCAGCCGTTCAACAGCAACAGGACAAAACAACTCATGAGCCAGATAAAAAATTTCATCAAAACCTCCATGCTGTAATTCACCCCACCCCGAAAGGGGCGGGATATTAAAAACAGGCTAATCAAAAGCCTGCTCGGTTTTCCATTCCTTCCAGACATTACCGACCAAGTCAATACCGGGCTTCAACGTCTGTTTGCCGGGCCGCCAGCCGGAAGGAGCGGCTTCAGCACCTCCGGTTGCACGCACCAATTGAAACGCCTGAACTTGGCGCATGGTTTCATTTACGTTTCTGCCGACAGGCGGGGTCAATACCTCATAGCCTTGGACCACTCCGTCCGGATCAATAATAAAACGACCGCGTGCCTCCACGCCTGCCTCTTCATCATAGACACCGTATACTGTCCCGACCTTACCACCGGCATCGGAAAGCATGGGAAAAGGAACACCGCCATCAACCATCCTGCTCAATTCATGGTCATTCCACATTTTATGGGTAAACTGGGAATCAATGGACATGGAGAGCACTTCTACATCCAGTTTCTGCAACTCAGGGTATTTTTCAGCGACCGCTGAAATCTCGGTTGCTCAAACAAAGGTGAAATCACCGGGATAAAAGCAGAGGAGTACCCATTTTCCCAAGTATTCTGAAAGCTTAACACTGACAAATTCGCCCTTATGATAGCCCGGCGCGACAAAATCCGGAGCTTTTTTCCCAACTTTGATCATGGATTGTACCTCCTTAACGGTTTGTTGTTCTGTTTCGGGCACAGTGCCCGACTCTTCACCTACCGGCCCTCCGACGGGTCGTGCACATCCTGCCGCCTTTTTTGCCATACTTCCCTCCTTCCTGTTAAATTATACGGACTCCGCTGCTGTCCGCAGATTATACAGCCATATGGTTTGATATGTTTTGATCTGCAAAAAACGCTGCCTTGTTAACAATAAGCAAGCTAACAAGGCTGGTTGATATTTTCAACAGGAAACGCAACCGGTTATTTTGCCTTCTTCCCGCCTTGCCTGACTTTTCCCCTCCAGAATCTTCCCTGAATTATAATCAAGCAGGAGCGGAGAACGAAGCACGCCCTTTTTTCCCTGGACATTGCCGTTGATGTACCATGTCTCACCGTGCTTGACCGCACCGTGTCGATTATGGATATGGCCGAAAATATGGTATTTCGGTTTGAGGGCTGCGACAGCGGCTGCCAAGTCCGTACAACCGTGCGAGACCGGACCGTTGCGGTCAAGGATGCCGGAAGGCGGCGTATGGGTCACCAAAACATCAATGCCCGGCGGGATCATATTCCATTTTCTTTTCAGCACCTTGCCACGCGGCAGAGCAAAGGCGTCACAGGCATAATCATTAAAAATCGGATTCCAGGGAGCCCCGTAGACAGTGATTCCCTCAACAACCACAGCTTCATCCTGAAGATATATGGCCTCGGAAAGAAGACATTTTGCCTTTTCCGGATCATCGGTAAGCCTATGGTCGTGGTTGCCCGCCACCACGATTTTATATTTATGGGGCAGGCTGCGCAGAAAATCATTAAAATCAGCAACCTCACGATCAGTCCTGCAATCGGTCATATCCCCTGCAAAAATGAGTATATCCGCATCCGGAATTTTGATTTTCCAATGTGCGGTATGGGTATCGCTAAAAATTACTACTTTCATAAGATAACAAGATAAATTCAGGAATTATCCCCACGGCCAAAGCGGACGGGAGAGCAAAGTTAAGATGTTTTTGTAAGTACGCCGCAAGCAGCTTGATCAGGCAGGAGCGGAATCGATTTCAGGAGGAGGATCTGCTTTCTTCTCCCGGAACAGACCAAAAACAAGGACAAACAGGCCGAGCACCGAGATAATCAGGCTTCGAACCAAACTCACCTTTGCATGATGCCGGAGGAGGAAAAAATCATCTGCCAAATTCGGGACAATTGTGCTTATTTCCCGCAGCCGACTCGCCCGCATGGAGGTTTTACCAAGCATGATCCCGGAAAGTTCTATTTCCTGGAGCAGGGTATCCCGATGATAGACCACATGCTTCATCTGCTCTTCCTTGCTCATCCGATAAAGCTCCGAAGCAATCCGCAGCAGCTTTTTATCACTCGTGTCAAGGAGCAGGTCGATCTTGTCTTCCTGAAGAAACTCGATGGATTCAATGGGCACATACAGCTTCTTTATCTTCCCCTCTTTCCCTTCCGTCACAACCACCGCTTTGAGCAGATTCAATCTGGCATCAGTCAGCAGGACTGCTCCGGGAGAACGATGATCTGTCGCGAATTCGTCAACCGTCATTCGTTCGGGGACGGATGTTTTTAACCCGCCGTAGGCAAGATACATCCCCCCGACAAGCAAGAGCAAGCCGCATATCATAATGATATTTCTCCACATGACATTTCCTCACACGAAATTTACTTTGATGGGCCTTCAAAAGAATGCCGAAGTCAATCCGGCCGAAGTATACCGCCTTCCAAGGAGTCCCTAAAAATATTCTGTTATATTTTACGTCGTCAAGCGATTCCTTGCAAAATATGTTTGCGTGAAGAGATCATCAGGGCGTATTTCTGCGGCAAAAAAACGAACAATCCGGCTTCAGCAGCCCTCAATGGCCTGACTCTTATGCTTGACCCGCTTCTGCATCAAGGCCCGTTCGCGAGCAGGCATGGGCTGCTCAAGACCTTTCTGATAGCTCTCCATGTCCGAGACCTCCTGCTGCACCCGACTGCTGGAGCCCGCAAGACCTTCGATTTTCTTCTTGACCAAATCCAGGATACTGTCAGCGCGTTTTGTTTCTCCTCGGTCAACGGCCAGAGCCGCTTCCTTGCGGGCAAGATTGGCCTCAAACACGGCAGACCGCTCGGAAACCTCCTGATCCATATTTTCCGCTATTGCCTGCCGACTCTTTATATAGGCCAGCCCGATGCTCCGGGATAAGGTACCGGAGCCGTCACCGCCGGGATTTGTGTACGCGACCTGCACAGTTGCTGCATTATTGACCGCCCCCGGTCCGCGCTGCCGAGGCTGAAAGCGGATCTGCATACGTCGCCGTTCTCCGGCAGCCAGATCGCCGAAGCGAACAGAGACGGTATTACCGTTGACTTTAAAAGTATTAGCAAAGACCTGCTCAATAAGCAAGTCCCGGTCCAAGGTGACGGTCGCCTTGATATCTGCGGCAACCAGTCGCTCGACCGAATTGAATTCCTTGGCCAGGATAGTCTCCATGCTTTCCGGGCGATCAATGAAATAATACATGCCCCGCCCGCTTTCAGAAAGAGCTGCCATCAGATCTTCATTAAAATCCAGGCCTACCCCGAAGGTACTCAAGGAAATTCCGGCATCCGCCTCATGCAAAACCATGCGGGAAAGCTCGGCCGAGGAGGTGAT
>MTKS01000217.1 GCA_004028495.1 Candidatus Electrothrix marina | reverse complement strand
TGTCGTCCTGAATTCCTCAAGGCCTTTGAGCGGGCCGCCAATCTGGGCACCAAGGAGGGCAGCACCGGCTCTCCCTTTACCCTGCATGCGCCCCTGATTGAGCTGAGTAAAAAAGAAATCATCGAGGTGGGCAACCAGCTGGGGGTGGATTACTCCAAGACCCATAGCTGCTACGATCCTGCGGATGACCTTGCCTGCGGTCATTGCGATGCCTGTATCCTGCGGTTACGCGGCTTTGCCGAGGCCGGGTTGGAAGATCCGGCACCCTATGTTGCGTCGACCTGACCCGGTGCTATCCGATCTGCCGGGACAACCTGTCTTCTCCCGATACAACCGAGCCGTCCGCAACAATTCCCCGCCACCCCGCGACACTCCCTTGACGTGACAGCAGGTTACGTTTATTCTGTGCAGGCAATATCTACACGCCCGACGAAAAATCCGATCATCATCTCAACCCATAACCACGTCATAATTGCTCATGAACACCACAAATTCCGCTGCACTCTTCGAAAAAGCCTGCCACGTCATTCCCGGCGGCGTGAACTCCCCAGTCCGTGCCTGTAAATCCGTGGGCTGCGATCCCCTCTTTGTTGCCAAGGCCCAAGGCGGCACGGTCATTGATGCGGACGGTAACGAATTCATTGATTTTGTCGGCTCCTGGGGCCCCATGATCCTGGGCCACGGTCACCCCGAGGTGATCAAAGCGATTCAGGGGGCTCTGCCCGACGGAACCAGCTTCGGTGCTCCCACCGCATCTGAAGTGGAAATGGCGGAATTGGTCTGTGACTCTGTTCCTTCCATTGAAAAAGTGCGCTTTGTCAGCTCCGGCACTGAAGCCACTATGAGCGCAATCCGGCTGGCCCGAGGCTATACCGGACGCAATATGGTGATCAAGTTTGACGGCTGCTATCACGGCCATGCAGATTCCTTTCTCGTCAAGGCCGGTTCCGGGGTCGCCACTCTGGGTATTCCGGGCAGCCCCGGCGTGCCTGATGACATCGTCAAGAACACCCTCTCCATCCCTTATAATAATATTGAGGTGCTGGAAAAGACCCTGCGGGATGCCAGCTTAGATATCGCCTGTGTGATCATTGAACCGGTTGCCGGTAATATGGGTGTTATTGTCCCGGACATGGCCTTTTTGCAAAAATTGCGGGACCTGACCGCTGAGCTGGGCATTGTCCTGATCTTTGATGAGGTCATCACCGGTTTCCGGCTGGCCTTGGGCGGTGCCCAGGAGCGTTTCAACATCATGCCCGACCTGACCTGTCTGGGCAAAATCATCGGCGGCGGCCTGCCGGTCGGGGCCTATGGCGGCAAAAAGGAAATCATGGACAACATCGCTCCGGATGGGCCGGTCTATCAGGCCGGTACTCTGTCCGGTAACCCTCTGGCTATGGCTGCTGGCCTAGCCATGCTGAAGATCGTGCGCAGGCCGGGATTCTATAAGGAGCTTGAAGAGAAAAGTGATCGTTTTGCAGAGCGTCTGGCTGAAATAGGAGCCAAGGCCCAGGTGCCCATTGTGCTGAATCGGATCGGCTCCATGATGACCTGCTTTTTCACTGATGCGCCGGTAAGGGATTTTGACTCGGCCATGCAGGCGGATACTGATCGTTACGGCAGATATTTCCGGGAGATGCTGGCAAGCGGTTTTTGGCTGGCTCCTTCCCAGTTCGAGGCCCTGTTCATCTCGGCCGCCCCACACCCCGGAACAGCTGGACAAGGCCCTTGCAGCAATTGAAACATCTCTGACAAAACTGTCCTGACTGTGAAAAAAAACATTGCACTTGTAGCTGTCGCGTGCTATCTCTGTGCAATTTAACAGGACATCCGATGCAGGAGCGGGAAAATGGCTGAGGAGGAACGAGGGATATTAACTGAGCTGGCCCGATACGGTCAGATCGGAACGACCTTTGCCGCCTCCATCTTTATCGGCTTCGGCATAGGCTGGTGGCTTGACAACAAGCTGTTTGCCGGAAAGACCACGCCTTGGTTCAGCTTTATTTTTCTCGGATTCGGAATTGCTGCCGGTTTTAAGCATCTCTGGGATTTGAGCAAAAAAATATCTGATGACTGAGGCAATGAAAAGCAGGAGCGGCGGAAGCTGCAAAAATGATGAGCTTCTCCTGCTGCATATGGTTGAACGGTTCAACTTGATTCTGCTGGCCCTGCTCACCGCAGGCAGCTGGTATTTGGTTGATGGGCTCTTTGCCCGATCTGTCCTAGTTGGCGGTGCATTATCCGGCGGCAGTTTTTTCTGGATGAAAAAAACAGCAATGCGATTTGCCCACCATGCCGCAACCCAGGGAGATAGTGCACAAATCAACGGCAGGTCATTCTCGACAGGGTTTGCTGTGAAATTCTACGCCCGCCTCTTTGTCCTCGCCTTTCTGCTGCTTCTGCTCAGTACACAGTTCAGCATAAACGCCATAGGGCTTGTTATCGGGCTGTCCACGGTTATTTTAAGCGTAATTATAGTCGTCCTCTTTCGAGGACGAATGATATTTCAGGAAAATATGTAAAGGGAGCTTGGGGCATGGAACATCCAATTCTATTTATCTCGGTTATTCTTGACTGGATAGGTCTGCCGGTTCCGCACGGACCGATCGGAACAACATTTCTGGAGAAATTATGCGAGCCGTATTTGACCTACAGCTGGTTGGTCATGGCCTTTCTCTTTGTCGTGCCCAAGCTCACGCTCGGCAAGCTTGAGTTGATTCCCGGAACCGGACAGAATTTCTGGGAAGTCCTGATCGGCGGAATTTTGGATTTTTTTGCTGAACACATGGGCAGAAAACAAGCGAGAATGCTTTTTCCCATATTGGCCACCTTCTTTCTCTATACATTACTTGCCAATATGATCGGGCTCCTGCCCGGCTTCATGTCGCCGACATCCAGCCTCAATATCACCATTGCCATGACCATCATTGTCTGGGTCATGCATCATGTTCTGGGTTTTCGTTATCACGGCTGGAAATATTATAAGCATTTCACAGGCCCGATCCTGCTCATGGCACCGTTTATGATTATCCTGGAATTGATCGGCAATTTTGCCCGTCTCGTTTCACTTTCCATGCGTCTTTTCGGTAATATTCTGGCAAAAGAAATACTGCTCGGTGTTCTTTTTATGCTGGCCGGGGCCTTTTTCGCGCCTCTGCCCATTCTCGCCCTTGGCGTGCTTGTCTCCCTGATTCAGGCGGTTGTTTTTGTTCTGCTTGCCGTTGTCTACTGTGTCGGAGCAATGGAGCATGCGCACTGAGTCGAATTGCTAAAAGACGCAAAAAGACAGGAAATTCATCAGATATATAAAAGAAGAAGGCCAATTTATCTTTTTAATTATTCGGAGGTTCTAAAAAATGGACAAGATTCATCTCGCATTGATTTGTTTTGCTGCTGCAACATCTATCGGATTAACCGGTTTGGGTGCAGGTATTGGTATGGGCCGTGGTGTTGAGAGCGCATGTATGGGTATTGCTCGCAACCCGGAAGCAAAAGGACCGATCACCACCACCATGATTCTCGGTATGGCTCTGATCGAGTCTATCGCTATTTACGGACTGGTTATCGCTTTCATCCTGCTTTTCGCTAATCCCTTTAAGGATATGCTGATGTAGGTTGTAGATTGTAGGTTTCATAGGGTGCGCACAACTTATACTGCACAACCTATAAAAAAAGGCCGTAGCTTTTGCTACGGCCTTTTTTTTGTTCTCTGTGAAATCTGGTGCTCATCCGCAGTACTACTGCGGAAGCATTCCCAACAATTGATGGATTCGTAAAAAGTCCCAAAAGCCCCCTTTTTCGTGTCGCAACCCTTTGAGTTATCGTTGTCCAAAAAC
>MTKS01000216.1 GCA_004028495.1 Candidatus Electrothrix marina | reverse complement strand
ACTCGCTACCATCAGGCTTCTTGAAATGCAGGGTCGCCGTGCTGTTCGGCGTGAAACCGGTGCCCCATTGGGTAAAGGTCGTCCCCGGCGGACCGGACATGGGAGATTGTGCCACGGCGGGATTAACAGCAGGTTCTTCAATCGTATAGGTTACCTGATTACTGGAGACACCGGTCGGGCCGTCAACAGCCCACCACGTATACTGTCCCGGCTCCTTGTCCGCCGGTGCAGTGTACGAGGTTTCAAAATGACCGGAACCATCCATCCCCAGCGACTGCGGATCATACTCGCTGCCGTCAGGCTTTTTGAAATGCAGAATTGCCGTGCTGTTGGCCGTGAACCCCTCTCCCCACTGAGTAAAGGTTGTACCCGGAGGCCCCGACATCGGGCCTTGAGCTATTATTGGCGTGGCCGAAAAACTGCGAGGATTCACCCCGCCGCTGCCGCTGACAATCCCGAAGTTGAAGGGCGTATCACCAGCCACCTTACCTCTGACTACTGCACGATATGATCCAGGTTTTCGCCCCCAGGCCGGATCAAGAAAGGTCGTAGCGGAAAAATTTTTCTGCTGCCAAGGTGAAAAAGATACGTTGTTCCAGGTTTCAGCATCATACAGATCATTACCACTTCCATCCTGTATCCAGAGTTGGATATACTCAAATGACTTACTCTCCCCCCTGTATTCTTTCAGGCTGAAGGTAACATTAAAATTTTTACCGACCGTTACCGTTGAAGGGGATATACTCACGCCACTGTTCACATCTACCCATCCGGCTGCAAAACTATTTCTTCCAATAAAGCAACCAAACAGCAACACGAAAAAGAAGCAATATAACTTACTGTAAGAAAAACATGTTACCTGAGCAGGATTCTTTTGTTTCATCGTATTTTCTCAAGATAGAACAGCAAAATATTCAATACGTCTGCGCCCGCCGCTGAAGCAACGGGATATGTTCGCAGCGTCCCTACGGGACGGGTTCTGTTCCATAGGGACATCCAACAGCACCGTACAATCCTCTGTGGTCTGGGCCAAAGCAATAGCTTCGGCTTCTCCCGCATCAACAAGGATACTCAACGACTTGACCAATTGGGGATCAGGTGCCTGCACGGTAAGCCATTTTGCCTGACTGACCGCATAAGCTCCGGGATGATTCCGTCCTCGCACGATAACCTCGTCCCGCACTTCCGGCGGAATAAGAATCTCGGAAAACAGCTCCGGCAGCAAATTAAGCAGATCAATCCGGGCGAGAAAGATCAACGGCCCGCTATCGGCAACTGCCGCTACATCACGCATTCCGCACCTCATCTCGGATCTGATCGTCATCAAGGTTAATAACCGGTATTCCCATTCGTCCGAGTTCCTCCATAAAATCCAGCTTTCCCATCCCGCATAACTGCGCTGCTTTTCCCGACGAAAGACGTTTCAGCTCAAACAGCTTAACAGCCAGCAGAAAACGCAGCTCCTGCTCAAGTCGCTCTTTCGATTGCCCTGTGGAGGCTAACAGGTCATCACTGTACGGTATTGATAATGTTTGCATAGCCGTTCCTCGTTAATATAAAAAACTCTGCCCGCAGCGGGCTATGTTCACAGTGTCCACAGTGTTCCAATGGGACATCCCATAATATCCCGGCGATTTATCTCCGGAAAAAGACTCCGAAAAAAACTGAATATCCTCCTGCTTAACAGATCGGACAGAAGAAGGCGAGATCTTTTTTCAAAAAAAGGAGAGAAAGAACAGGGAGAAAGGAGGGATGCCAATCAGAATTATTGCGGTTTCCGTTCAGTTCTGTCGCGGTATTCCGAGGAATCCCTGTACTCACAATCAGAAAGCATACCTCTGGCCTCCTTGATCGATTTTTTCGTCAAAACAAAAAGATCACCACGTATCCAGGCATCCTCCTCCCGGCGCAGGTCCGCCTCCTCGGAGGTGACAAGCTGCCAGCCGCAACCTTGCGCGACCTCAACCACGTACTTAGACTGATGGGCAAAACGCCCAGTCTGTCGCACCTGCCACTGGTTTTTCTCGCCATGTTCCGTGGAAAAGACAAAGAGGCCGCCCGGTGCAGCACGCTGGAAAGCAGCAAGAAGCAAGGGTTCCAGATCAGCCAGATAGGTAAACAGATCAGCAGCAACCAGCAAGTCGTATTGCTCTTCATCCTCACAAAGAAAATGCACCACATCATCGGCGACAATCCGGTCATAAATACCTTTTTCCGCTGCCCGGACAAGCATCTTTCCCGAGAGATCCACCCCGCTCAGCTGCTGACAATAAGGGCTGAACAGTTTGCCCGCAAGTCCAGTGCCGCAGCCGAGATCCAGACAATGCACATAGGGTTGTTCATACGGCTGCTCAGGCTGTTCCGAATTCTTTTCCTGGGCCGCCTGGGTCCGCCGGATAAGATCAAAGAGCAGCTCCGGCACCCTATACTCCAGTTTGCCTATCAGACTCTGCTCAAAGCTGTCGCTGTACTGATCAAAAAGATCGCGAACATAGGCATTCTCCGGCGTACCCGTGAACTTGCCAGTTAAGGCGGCCAGCATGTGCCGGGTGCCGGGATGCTCAGGTTGCAGCGCAAGCAGCCGCAAATACAACTGCTCCGCCTGGGCATTATCATGGTGCAGATGGCAGAGATAGGCAAAATTATTCAAAGCCGAGACATTATCCGGCTCCAATTCGAGCAGCCGGGTATAATACACCGCCGCCTCCTCTCTATCCCCGCTTTCTCGGCAGCAATTGGCAAGATTGAACAGGATATCCGGGTCATCCGGTTGCAGGGCCAAGGCCTGCTTGTAGGCATCTGTTGCCTCGGAATGCCGCTGCTCCTTTTTCAGAGCCAGCCCCAGATTATACCAGGTATCTGCATCATCCCGACGCAGTTCTGCTGCCCGGGAAAAGACAGCGACTGCCTCATCATAACGCTCCGAGTCAAACAGGGCCAAACCCTGATTATAGAGCACCACATCCGCATCCGGGAACTGGGCGAGAACTTTTCCGTAAAGTTCTATAGCCTCAGCGACCTCACCGCTCTCATGGGCCGCAACCGCTTGGCTATATATTTTCTGTATATCTTCAACTTGCTCACTCTTTGCTCCTTGTTCCAAAACAACCTTACCCTTCTTCTGTCTCCCTCAGGAGTATTCACTGTATTTCTTCGCGACCCCTCGCGATACCTTTACCTTCTTTTCAAGGCAATCATATCCTGCCGCCCTGCTTTTCAATAATCCGAAAGCTCTCAGACGGCTGTAACGCAGCTTCCAACGCTGAAAAAAAGACCGCCTCTGTTCCTGGATATATCGTCCGATGTCCTGATCAGTGTACAGCGTATGCTGAATAAACCATTGCATAAGAAAATACAGCATCTTGGCACTTGGTCCTTGTAATGCTTTCAGCACCCGAACCTGCCTTTGCAGTTCCGTCAGCAGGACCTCATGCTCTTTCCTGTGGCTCGAAAATTTGGGATATCCATAATGCTTCATCAACCGCTCTTCGGTCTGAAAATGCAACACTGTATAATCAAGCACATCATCCAACAGACCTGCCGTCATCGAACAGGTGAACGCCCCGTTATTTATTTCGGCAATATTTTTTATGATCTCTAAAAAATGTTTATGCTGCGCATCTATTTCTTTGACCCCGGTACTGTATATCTCATTCCAATCAAAGTTTATTTCCCCGTTCAGCCTTCGTATAATCGCCCTGTCATCCGCAGCGGACAGTTCTTCGATAATACGGGAAAACCTCCTGTGGTGCTGATCAACCTCAGCTAACTGGGTACCGTACTCATCAAGCCAATTAAAATTCTTCTGCATTGTTTTCCTCCGTTGAATCCACCCCG
>MTKS01000215.1 GCA_004028495.1 Candidatus Electrothrix marina | reverse complement strand
TCCCGCACTGACAGAGGCCCTGAAGAGCATGGAGAGCACCGGTGACTGTGAACGGGGTCTCCGTACCCGGTCATGAACCGATCCGAATTATCTCATACAGCCCGACAGAAGTACAGCTCTCTCTAACGAAGAAAAAGGAATAAGCCGACCAGGCTCCGGTTAAAATAACGAACTGTTTTCATATAATATTTTTCAACCCATTGGGTGAAAGGCGAAAAGTCTTTTCGAGAAATGCTACGATTATATAGCAAGTTAAACTGTTTTTTGAAAAAGAATCGCTCAATTTCGGTCTTATTAACCTTATTTCCTCGTAGAAATTGTCCTCGTAGAAATCCGCTCCCTCCGGGGCGGATTATTCATCTTATTCTTATCAGGCAGGATTATGCGACAACTTTTCGGCACTGACGGCGTGCGCGGGGTGGCTAACACCTACCCCATGACCACGGAAATAGCCATGCAGCTGGGCAGGGCTATCGCCTTTATCGTAAAAAATAATACCAAGCGTCATCACATTGTTATCGGCAAAGACACCAGGGTCTCCGGTTATATGATTGAAAACGCGCTGGCAGCCGGAATATGCTCAATGGGCGTTGATGTGCAGCTTCTGGGGCCCTTGCCCACTCCAGGCATCGCCTTTATCACCACCTCTATGCGGGCGGATGCGGGAGTGGTTATTTCCGCCTCCCATAATCCTTTTCAGGATAACGGGATTAAAATTTTTTCCAAGGACGGTTTTAAACTGCCCGATGAAACAGAGCTGGATATCGAGGATCTGATCTTTTCCCAAAAAATGGCGGCATTGCGGCCGGTAGCCGATCAGGTGGGCAAGGCCTCTCGGATTGATGATGCTTGCGGACGTTATATTGTTTTTCTGAAAAATACTTTTCCGGATAAATATACCCTGGATGATTTTCATATCGTCCTTGACTGCGCCCACGGCGCCACCTACAAGGTTGCCCCCCATGTCTTTGCCGAACTCGGGGCCAAGGTGACCTGTATCGGTGTTGAGCCGGACGGCAAGAATATTAATCGGAACTGCGGGGCCCTGCATCCGGAGGTCATGGCGGAGAAGGTCAAGCAGCTCGGGGCGGATATCGGCTTGGCCCTTGATGGTGACGGGGACCGGCTCATTGTCTGCGATGAAAAAGGCGTTATCGTGGACGGGGACCATATCATGGCCATTTGCGCCGCTGATCTGGCAAGCCGAAGGAAATTGAAAAAGAAGACCCTAGTCGCCACGGTGATGAGCAATATGGGTCTGGAAAAGGTGATGACTGATCTGGGCGGACAGCTGGTGCGGGCCAATGTGGGCGACCGTTATGTCGTGGAAACCATGCGGGCCAAGGGGTATAATTTTGGTGGAGAACAATCTGGTCATCTGGTTTTTCTTGATCATAACACCACTGGCGACGGCATTCTTGCTGGTCTCCAACTGTTGGCGATTATGATTAAGAAGAAAAAACCCTTATCTGAGCTGGCTGACATCATGACCTCGTACCCCCAGGTGCTTGAAAATGTCCGTATGTCCAGCAAGATTGCTCCGGAACAGATCCAGGGCTTTTCCGAGGCCTTGCTGGCGGCAGAAGAACAGCTCGGCAAACGGGGACGGATCCTGGTGCGGCCTTCAGGAACCGAACCGGTCATCCGGGTCATGGCCGAGGGTGAGGATAAAAAAGAGATCTCCTCCATTGCCTTGGAACTCTGTGACGTCATCCGACGGGCTGATCGCGTGTAGCTTGCCGCCGCCAGTCGGAAAGTCCTCAGTCTTTTTTCCGCAGATTACTGAGCGGCTGCAACGGCGGGGCCGCATCATCGCCACAGGCGCAAGAAGAAATATCATCGGAAGAACAGCACTTGTCTTTCTTCCGTTCGAACCGTCGTTGGAGGCTGTTTTTTATCGGGCGGATCGACAGGGCGAGCAACACCAAGCTCGCAGCCACAGTCAGCTGTTCAGGCAGCATCTTTCCATGCTTTGCCACCGCAGCAATAACGGAAATACCGAGCATGCTGTATACCGCATCCACTGCCAAGCCGCAGAGCACACTGACAACCGCGATAGAAGTGAGATAGAGAGCTGTGGCCCGTTTTCCTAAAAGACCGACCAGTACAGACAGAGAGGTTATATTGGTGGCTGGTCCAACCAGCAAAAAGACCAAGGCTGCCCCCGGACTGACCCCTTTCATGATAAAGGCCGCTGCAATAGGAGTGGAGGCGGTGGCGCAGATATAGAGTGGGATGCCGATAAGTAGCATCAGGAGCATGGAGCTGAGACCGCCACCAAGATAGGCGGTGATAAAGGCATCAGGCAGGAGCACCGTAATAACTCCGGCCAGCAAAATACCGACGATAAACCAGCCGGCAAGTTCCTCCCAGATATCCAAGATAGCATATTTGATACCGGCCTTGAATTTTCCCGGAATTTCCTTCAGAAAACTTCTCTTTGCCCTGCCCTTTCCACGCGATAGCACCTCTTGCCGAACCTTTTCACAGCCGCAACAGCAGGAGTTCTTTGCCAGCACCTTGTTTTGCCCCTTCAGGTTTGACGAAACAGCCGGGTCGGAAAAAGAAAAAAAGGTTTTCCGCTATACCGGCAACGGCAGCGGAAATAAACGCGGAAACCGGACGAGCAATGGTCATGATCGGATCAAGCAGAGCCCAGGTAATAGAAATGGAATCAATCCCGGATTCCGGGGTGGAGATCAAAAAAGCAGTCACCGCCCCGTTATTGGCCCCCTGTTTTTTGAGGGTAGCTGCTGCGGGTAGCACACCGCAGGAGCAGAGCGGAATGGGGATGCCGAGCAGGGATGCCTTGAATACAGAGCTAAAGCGGCCCGAACCCAGATGATTTGCCACATAGGTGGGTGAAAGATACTCTTTAAGGAGCCCGCTGATCAACAGGCCGAACAGCATGTAGACTGCGGATTGATTGAGCAGGTTCCACGACGAAGAAAGCGCATCATACAGAAAAGACATCAGTACCTCCTGTTAAAAACTGACCGACTGTATTCCTTACAGTATCTTAATATTTTCCTGCACGCATCAGATTACTGCACCGACAGACAAAATATTTTCTCGGACAGGGGGATTGACGAGGGATCAGCAGGAACAGAAAACAGCCGTTCAAAAAAAGCGGTCTTTTTTTTGATACAAAGACGCTGTTTTGATATAATAACGAAAAAAAGAAAAGATGAAGCAATTTTTCAGAGTCCTTTCTTAAAGAGGGAAATTATGAGTCAATCAACAGTCACGATAGTTTATCCGGTTGAAGGGGGTGTTTACCCGATTGTTGAATCGGACAGCCTGGCATCAGCAGCCTATATTACAGCAAGTTTCAGCATAACCTCTATCGGAGGCCCCCATAAGATAAAATGGGGCTTTGATAAGGAGCTGGTAGGCAGCACAACATTTTACGATCAGTTCAGCGGTCAGTTCACATGGTATCTTACTGCAGGAGAGCATATGTTCTGTATAGCTTCCGATGATGGAAGCAAGGCCAAGGTGCTGTTTGAAGTGGCCTGAAATTTTGTCGGACAGAATTCGCGGCAGTCGATATGCATTCTCGGCACCCGACTGCCGTTCTGTATGCCTCCCTTGGTCCTGTCTGCTTATTCCGGACAGATCGACTTGTAAAATTCGTACTCGCCCTTATCGCTGATTCTGACGATCACGGCGCATTTCACGGGGTCCCCTTCTTCGGTAAAGGTCATCTTGCCGGTGATTCCCTGAAAATCCTTCACGCTGGCCAGGGCATCACGCACTGCCTTGCGATCCTCTTTTGTCCGGCCGGTGATCTTTCCGGCACCTTCAATAGCGGCTTTAGCCAGCCCCAGAGCATCC
>MTKS01000214.1 GCA_004028495.1 Candidatus Electrothrix marina | reverse complement strand
CTCAAGGCCTGTCTGCCCGACCCGGCTTCCTTGGCACCCGGTTATACCGGTAAAACCTGCATCGGCAACCTGATAAAAGGGAAAAAAGACGGTAGGGAGAAAAAGATTTTTATCTATAATATCTGCGATCATGAACAATGTTATAAAGACGTTGAGTCGCAGGCTATCTCCTATACCGCCGGAGTGCCGCCGGTTGCGACCGCTCTGTTGATCGCTGACGGCAGATGGGATGTGCAGGCCATGAAAAATGTGGAAGAGCTTGACCCTGATCCTTTTCTTGAGCTGCTGGGGACTATGGGCCTGCCCACTGAAACACAAACTTTGATCTCCTGATCTTTCGAATACAAGCGGAGCACTGATGCTGTTAGTTAAAACCTATCTTGATAAAAGCCTCATTCACGGCGTAGGTGTTTTTGCCGGTGAGTTTATCGCAAAAGGAACCCTGGTTTGGAAATTTGATCCCTTGATTGATATTATTATGCCCCCTGAGCAGTTCAGCGAGCTTCCGGAATCGGCAGAGGAGTTTATTCTCTCCCATGCTGTTCCCTATCCCTTTGGAGCGGATAATTACTGCCTGACCCTTGATAATGCCCAGTATATGAATCATAGCCCTGAGCATAATCTTCAGCCGGACAGCGAGGGCGACAGAGCCCTTGTTGATATCCCCGAGGGTACCGAGTTGACGGTTGATTATTTTTTGGAAGATCACCGAACCACTGCGGAAGATATCTCTTAAGAACCGTTTTACAAGGATATATCTATCAATGCGGGCGGGCAAATTACCTCCTTCCTGTTCTTTCTCATTGTCTTTCCGGAGCATTGTATTATAACGGGTTGCGTGTATTACCTATGTACAGGAGAACGTAGAATCGTCTCCGATGAGAGAACATACGAATTAACCGGGCAAGTCTTTTTGTCCGAATTTTTTATTATATAAGAGGAGCATATAATGTCCCTGAAGTTTAATCCTGCGGCGTCTGAACTGACGGCCGAGGAAATCGCAACCCTGAAGGAGATGCGTATCCGCTGCGCTCGTCGCATCCTGCTGTCCACTTCTCTGGCAGCCTCCGGTCATCCGGGCGGGTCTCTGTCCTCGTTGGATATGCTGTTGGTGGCCTACGGTCTGATCAACCATGATCCGGCCGATCCCCGCATGGCGGAGCGCGACCGGATGGTGGAATCCATCGGTCATATTTCACCGGGCGTGTACAGCGTGCTGGCGGAGAACGGTTATTTTACGGAAGAGGATTTTCTGATCGGCTTTCGTCGCACCGGGTCCGGCTTTCCCGGTCATGTGGAATCCATTGTGCCCGGTGTGGAATGGGATACCGGCAACCTGGGCCAGGGCCTGTCTACGGCCGTGGGGATGGCCCATGCCTTTAAGATTCAGGGCAGGAAAAATCGGGTCTTCTGCCTGATGGGGGACGGTGAGCAGCAGAAGGGACAGATTGTCGAGGCGATCCGCCATGCGGTCAAGTATAAGCTGGATAATCTGACCGTGCTCATTGACCGAAATAAACTTCAGATTTGCGGTAGTACTGAAGATATCATGCCCCAGTGCATGCAGAAGCTGTACGGTGGCTTGGGCTTTAATGCCGTGGTCGTGAAAGAGGGTCATGATTATCAAGCCCTGTATCAGGCCATGCGGGAAGCTTACCGCAACATCAGCGGGGTGCCCACTGTGCTGGTCGTGAAGACCGTCATGGGTAAGGGCATTTCCTTTATGGAGAACAAGGCCAAGTACCACGGTTCGCCCCTGCCTGCCGATATGTTGGCCGACGCTCTGACTGAGCTGGGTGTGGACAATGATTTTGCCCAATGGCAGGAGCGGCGCAAGGAGCCGGTGAGCACCGCGACCATTATGTTGCCACGGGCTGATTACCCTGAGATTCAGCCGGGTGAGCCCATTGTTTATGCTGCTGATAAAAAAACCGATTGTCGTTCCGGCTACGGTAATGCCCTGTTAGGCTTGGCCGAGGCCAATAATACGCCGGGTGAGCCGCCGGTGATCACCGGGGTGTCCTGCGATCTGGAAGGATCGGTCAAGATGGGCGGTTTTCATAAGCACTCGCCGGAAGGCTATTTGGAGCTGGGTATTCAGGAACATCATGCTGCGGCCGCTGCCGGTGCCATGAGCTGCGAAAACATGGTCACCTTCTTTTCCACCTTCGGTTCTTTTGCGGTCTCGGAGGTCTACAACCAGAACCGGCTGAACGACTTTAATCACACCAACCTCAAGGTTGTGGCCACCCATGTGGGCCTGGATGTGGGCGAGGACGGCCCCACCCATCAATGTATTGATTATCTCGGGCTGATGAAAAACTACTTCCGTTTTTCCGTCTTCATCCCTTGCGACCCCAATCAGACCGACCGCATTATTCGTTATATCGCCACCCAGCCGGGTAATCATTTTGTCGGCATGGGACGTTCCAAGACGCCGACCATTACCAAAGAAGACGGCTCGGCCTTCTACGATGCGGATTACGTTGTTATTCCGGGCAGGGCGGATTGGTTGCGCCGGGGTGCTGATGCCACCATTATCACCTACGGTGCGGTGACTCCGGCCTGTATGGAGGCCAGGCAGATCCTGAAAGATGCCGGAAAATCCGTGGGTGTGCTCAATATGGCCTCCCTGATTCCCCTGGATGAGCAGGCTGTTGCTGATGCGGCTGCTCTCGGCCCCATTGTCACGGTGGAGGATCATCATGCGGACACCGGCTTGGGTGCTTCTGTTGCCTTGACCCTGATGGATAAGGGTCTTTCCCCGAAACTGCGTCGCCTCGGGGTGAAGCAGTATGGTGGTTCCGGTAGTCCTGCGGATCTGTACAAACAGCAGGGACTGGATGGTGCATCCATTGCTGCGACTGTGCAGGAGCTACTTGGCTGATTTTCGGATGAGGAATTTTTCAGGTGCGGGGTTGTAGGGGGCAGTCCTATGTGTCTGCCCGGAGAAAGAGCACAAGGGCGGACACATAGGCCGCGCCCCTGCGGCACCCGGCAGAGAGAAAATGCAGAACCTCATGTATGATCAGAAACTAGAAAAAAGACTGAACCGGCTGACCGTTTCCAAATATCTGTTCCGTCTGCGGGCGGAAACACCCCTCCGGCTGCCCCCCTATAAGGGCAGTGCCTTTCACGGTGCCTTCGGCCATGCCCTGAAGCGCATTTCTCCTTTTTATTACCAAGAGATTTTTGAACCCGGCAATGACGGGGCCAAGCCCAAACCCTTTGTCCTGCTGCCGCCCTTGGACGCTGAGGAACACTACTCTGCCGGGCATCTCTTTACCTGCGAGCTGACCCTGTTCGGCAAAGCGGAACAGTTTTTCCCGATTTGTCATGCAGCCCTGGAATTTCTCGGCAGAGAGATGGGGCTCGGGCAGAACCGGGGGAAATTCTCTGTTGAGGGGGTGGAACAGGCCTGCCCCTTTGGTGCTGATGGTTTTTCGACCGATGTGCAATCTCTCACCTGTCAGGATATCGCTGAATCCTGCTCGGTTCCAATCATCAATGATTGCCTCACCATTCATTTACCCACCCGCCTGCGTCTCAAGAGTGACGGGCATCTGCTTTCTCAAGCCCCGGAATTCGACCTTTTTCTGGTCAGATTGCTCGGGCGGATCAATACCCTGTCCAGCCTGTACGGGGGCGGCAGGATGGTGGAGCCGGAGCTTCGGGAGCAGCTGATCACCTTGGCACGGGAGCGTATCCGGCTTGATCCAATCGGGACTGATGCCTGCTGGCGCGAGCTGCCCCGTTTTTCGGGGCGGCAACAGCAGTGGATGAAATTCGGCGGTCTGCTCGGTTCTGTGACTTGGCAGGGGGCGGCAGAGGATTTTCATCGTACAACAGGATAAA